>JBFEIJ010000073.1:0-12990 GCA_041553775.1 Planococcus sp. (in: firmicutes) | reverse complement strand
TCCGGCCCCATCGAGCGGATGTACGTATAGGCGCGGACATTGATGCCGAAGTTGCCATAAAACGGTTTTACGCGTCCGATGGTTTCCGGGCGGTTGTAATCGAATGTAAACGTCTCTCCTGTTTTCACAAGCACTGGGCTTGGCAAATACGGGATCAAATCTTTATGAACGCCGACTGGTCCTGATCCAGGTCCACCGCCGCCGTGCGGTCCCGTGAATGTTTTATGCAAGTTCAAGTGAACCACATCGAAGCCCATGTCGCCTGGACGTGCTTTAGACATAACGGCGTTCAAGTTCGCGCCGTCATAATACAATTTGCCGCCGACTTCATGAATGATTGCAGCCATTTCCAAGATTTGCTCTTCGAAAAGACCCAATGTGTTCGGGTTTGTCAACATCAACGCTGCTGTATCATTTCCAACTACGCGTTTCAAATCCTCTAAATCAACAAGGCCGTGTTCATTTGATTTAACCGTTACGGTTTCAAAACCGGCAACTGTAGCGGAAGCCGGGTTGGTGCCATGCGCCGAATCCGGCACGATTACTTTTGTTCGGTTCATGTCGCCGCGCGATTCGTGATAAGCGCGAATCATCATTAACCCTGTCCATTCACCGTGTGCACCAGCTGCAGGCTGTAGCGTCACTTCGTCCATGCCTGTGATTTCCTTCAGATGCTCTTGAAGGTCAAACATCAATTCCATCGCCCCTTGAACAGTAGACTCGTCCTGTAATGGGTGGATATTGGCAAATCCAGGATAGCGCGCAACAGATTCATTGATTTTCGGATTGTATTTCATCGTACAAGAACCTAATGGGTAGAAACCTGAATCGACGCCGTGGTTGCGTTTTGATAACGCTGTGTAATGGCGCATGATATCGAGTTCAGACACTTCCGGTAAATCGGCCGCTTCTTCGCGAATCAAACCAGCAGGCATAATATCGTTCAAATCGATTTCCGGCACATCCAAAGTTGGCAAACTATAGCCCACACGGCCTTCTTTTGTCATTTCAAAAATGAGTGGTTGGTTGTCTTTATGCATGAGTAGCCCCCATTTCCTGCACTGCTGCAGTAAGTTCCTGCACGAATGCATCAATCTCTTCTTTTGTCCGTTGCTCCGTTACGGCAATAAGCGTATGGCCTTTTAGTTCCGGATAGCTGCGTCCGAGGTCGTAGCCGCCGATCATGCCTTTTTTCAGAAGACGTGCATTCAATTCTTTCGATGGCGCTGACGTTTTCACAGTCAACTCGTTGAAATGAGCTCCGTCGAAAATAACGTCAAATCCAGCTTGCTTTAATTGTTGTTTCATATAATGTGTTTTTGTGATGTTCTGTACGGCAATTTGCTTTGTGCCTTCTTTTCCAAGAGCTGTCATCGCAACAGAAGCTGCGAGTGCATTGAGTGCTTGGTTTGAACAGATATTTGAAGTCGCTTTGTCGCGGCGGATGTGCTGTTCGCGTGCTTGCAATGTCAAAACAAAACCGCGGCGTCCATCTTCATCTACTGTTTCACCGACTAAGCGGCCAGGAACTTTGCGCATCAATTGTTTTGTTACAGCGAAATAGCCGCAATGCGGTCCGCCGAACGCTTCTGAGATGCCGAAAGGCTGAGCGTCGCCGACTGTGATATCCGCGCCAAGTTTGCCTGGCGGCGTCAATGCACCAAGCGCCAATGGATTGGATGACACTGCGAACAATGCTCCAGCTTCATGAATAATCGGCTCAAGCATTTTCAAGTCTTCTACTTGTCCGAAGAAGTTCGGGTATTGCACCATTACGGCAGCCGTATCGCCATCAATCATTTCTTTCAATGCATCCAGGTCGGTATGGCCGTCTTTCAATGGAATTTCTTCAACAGCAATCGATTGTCCTAATGCATACGTGCGTACAACATCGCGTGTTTCAGGATGAACGGCGCGCGACACAAGGATCTTCTTACGGCGCGTGTGGCCTGCAGCAAGCATGCCTGCTTCCGCTAAAGCTGTGCCTCCGTCATACATCGAAGAGTTCGCAAGGTCCATGCCCGTCAATTCACTGATCATCGTTTGGAATTCGAAAATCGCCTGCAATTCACCTTGTGAAATTTCTGGCTGATACGGTGTATAAGCTGTATAAAATTCAGAACGGGAAATGACATGATCGACAATAATCGGTTTGTAATGATCGTAAACACCTGCTCCAAGGAATGAAGCGTAACGGTTTGTATCGGCATTTTTTGCCGCCAATTGCGCAAGCTCTTTTGTCAGAGAAGATTCTGATTTAGCAGCTTTGATTTTGTATTCGCCTTTAAAGCGCACTTTTTCCGGGATATCAGCAAAAAGTTCGTCAATCGACTCGATGCCGATTGCTTCCAACATTTCTTTTTCGTCTTGAGAGGTCATTGGTAAGTAGCGATGTTTCATGGAAGGATGTCCCCTTTTCAATTGAGATTATTTTGACCGTTTGTAAAATGGCGTTTCGACTGTTACCGCTTTTAAGCGTTTGTTGCGGATTTCCACTTCAAGTTCTGTACCAAGTTCAGCAAATTCACTCGCTACAAGTGCAAGTCCTATGTTTTTCTTCAAAGTGGGCGATTGCGTTCCTGTCGTCACTTCACCGATTTGCTCGCCGTTCGCGAACACTTTATAGCCGTGGCGTGGAATTCCTTTATCAATCATCTCAATACCGACAAGCTTGCGTGGTACACCATCGGCTTTTTGAGCCGCTAGCGTTGATTTGCCGTTAAAATCTTGTTCTTTGTCCAATTTCACGACGAAATTAATGCCTGCTTCAAGCGGTGTGATGTCTTTTGTCAATTCCTGACCGTAAAGCGCAAGACAAGCTTCAAAGCGCAGCGTATCACGCGCCCCTAGTCCAGCTGGCAATGCGCCATCTTCTTTGCCTTCTTCCAAAATCTTATCCCATAATTCCACTACAGCTTCCGGGCTTGCGTATATTTCAAAGCCATCTTCGCCTGTGTATCCTGTGCGGGATAATAGGACTGGATAGCCAGCTATTTCAACGTCAGATTTAAAACGGAAAGGGCGGATAGCCGATAGATCTTCATCCGTCATGCGCTGTAAAATTCCAGCTGCTGCAGGTCCTTGAAAAGCCAATAAACCATAATTTTCAGATTCGTTTTTGAGAACGACGCCATCTCCGGCGTTTTTTTGCATCCATTCAAAATCTTTTTCGATGTTTGAGGCGTTGACCACAAGCAAGTAATCGTTATCCGCTCGTTTATAAACGAGCAGATCGTCTACTGTGCCGCCGTCTTCATAACACATTGCTGTGTATTGCGCTTGGCCGTCTTTGATCTTGGAAACGTTGTTCGTCACCAGTTTTTGCAAAAATTCAAGACTGCCTTCGCCTGATACAAAAATTTCGCCCATATGGGATACATCAAATAATCCAGCTTTCGTTCTGACTGCTTCATGTTCTTCTTTGATGCTCGAAAATTGGACCGGAAGTTCCCAACCGCCAAAATCGATTGTTTTACCGCCATACTTTGAATACGCCTCAAAAAGAGGGGTGCGCTGCAATTCTCCCATTCGTTTTCCTCCTTGGATGTCAAATTCCACAAAAAAAGGACAGAGATTTCCCTTGATAGGGAAATCTCTGTCCTGGAACCTGAAAGTTTACCTTTACGGCTTTCCTCTTTGGTAGCTGCACAGCAGCGTTCTCCAGAGATGCGTCCTGCACGAGTCTTTTTGCCTGAGAGATTCATGACATATTGTCATTTGCTCCTTCGGCGACGCTTTCGCGTTCTCTCCCCGTGCAATCATCCGCCCAAATCTAATGTTTGGTCCAAACCGTTATACAGAATAGTATAACTTTGTCTATATCCTAACATTGTAAAAGCGAAAGCGCAATCTTTTTCATAGAAACGACCAAAGGCGAACGATGGATTAGAAACAATCGAATTCATTCGCCTTTTAGCCGATTTACTTGAAATGCAGCGTATTGTGTTATTTGCCGCAAGGTCCGGAATTCCGTGCGGATCGTGATATGTGCCGCTTCTTTATAAAAACGGTATCGCTTCTTGAACATCGCTTCAATTTCTTCGCGTGTCGAATTTCGGACGATCGGACGGTTCGGGTCTTTATGAATCCGCCTCCAAATCTCTCTGAACGGGGCATCCAAAAACAAGACAAGCCCTGTATCGCGCATGATTTTGCGATTTTCAGCGCGAATCGAAACGCCGCCTCCTGTCGAAACGATGCAATTGTCATGTGTAAAATCTTTTAGGAATTGCGTCTCAAGATTTCTAAAATGTTCTTCACCAAATTGCGCAAAGATTTCAGGGATCGGCATTCCGGTCTGCCGGACAATTTCCTTATCCATATCGTAAAAAGGAATTTTCAATAAAAAACTAAGCCTTCTGCCGACGGCACTTTTGCCGCAGCCCATAAATCCGACCAAATATATTCTTTTCATCTTACCACCCATTGCATCCTGCTACTCAGGTATTTTATGTTGCGCAATTTCTTCTAGTAGTTGTATCGTAGCATGTCTGTGCAAATTTTCCAAACTGTCATACGTTTTATATTGGATCACATAGACAACGATTGCATGTGACATGAGGATGAGAGCGGAAAGAAAAAAGATCGCTGACACCGGATAAACCGACCCTTTTCCGCATTTAAGGATACGTAAAAACATAGGACTCCTCCAAAATTTTCCCGTTGATAAATTCCACATGTAAAAACAAACTGCTTCCACGCAACGAAAAGGTAATTTTTTTCACATTCGTCATCATGACTTCATGTCCTTGGCGGAATTTCTGTTTGCGGATGAATTTATCGTAACTTTCAATGTCGTATTCATTGCCTCTTTGTAAGACACGCACGCCGCCGCCATTATTGATAATCGCAATCGAATCAACACCTGATAGGTAAGCTTGCAATTCTCCTGCAAATAAAAACCATTCGGCTGTCTGCGGATCGGCTTCTGAGAAAAATCCGCGAACGAACAGGAAGAACACCACCATGAGCGGCAAAAATAGGAGCAGTATCATCAACTCAAAAAGCGAAGACAAAAAAGTAAACCCTTTTTCATTCAGCCCATTTTTCATTTGAGACATTCCTGTTTTGGTGTATTTCTAAAATCGTTATAAAAAACACAAAGCTGTTCGGTCTTCTCCCAGCGGTAATACGTACCGCCTGCCAAGCGTTCGCCACTTTCGCTGCCATAGCCTTTTATTTCGATCGCCGCTTCATGAAGCGTTTCTAAAGCGATCAGCCGCTCTTTTTTGGCGTGGAGCGATTGCTGCAAATGCTGCATCATCGGCAAGAGTGTGCCGAACAGCATAAACAGCATCGCTAAACTCAGCATGGTCTCTGGCCATGAAAAGCCTTTGTCATCCAGAAAACACCAACCTCCCTTTACCAAGATGGACTATCAGCGACTTCTCGCCTGTACTCGTAGAAAATAATAAAGTGCCTGCGCTTGTAACCGAACCGTTAGCAGAAAAAGACACCGACTTTAAAGTGCTATTGGCTTTCAGCTTTACTGTAGACGGAAGATTGCGCGCTGGCACAATTGCTTTGAAAGATTGGATCACTTCGTATTTGCCTTCTTGTTCGCGGAAAACGACCATTACGGACGTTTTCGTTCGGTACGATTCACTTTGTGCGAAATAGATGTCCCGCATCAAACCATCAAAAAATCGCGCTTCTTCTTTTTTAACGGCTATTGCCTGATAAGACGGTATGGCTACTGCTGTAACCGTCATCACCAAACTGAGCACGAGCACCATTTCAAGCAGCGTGAAACCTTGCTGCTTTAAGAGCCTGTCGATGACACGACCCCTTCAGCAGAAATCGCGATTGGCGCACCGTTCGGACAGCTTGTTTCTCCAGTTTTCAAATATCCTTCTGTTACTAAGTTGTCGACGCTCGGCACTGCTTTTTTATCCATGCGGTACGACTCAACTTGTCCTTGAACCATGTGCACAAAAGCTTTGCAGCCTTTTTCATCAACCGATGCTGATTGCTTCGTGACGTTCGGAATGGCAATCGCAATCAAAACCGTGATGATCAGCATAACGATGAGCATTTCAATAAGTGTGAAGCCTTTTTGATTTTTCATAAAACGCATGTATTTTCCCCCTTAAATAGTATGGACCAAATTATACATAGGCAGCAAAATCGCTAAATAAGCTCCGATGATGCACGCCGCAATCATGATGAAAAAAGCAGGTTGGATAATTTTAAGCAATTGCTGCGTACGCGCTTCAATTCTTTCCATCATCACTTCAGAATAAAGAATCAATTCTTTTCCTAAGAACCCGGCCATTTCACCGTGCTGAACAAATGCCGCCATATCCGGTGCAAAAAACGCATGACGTCTTACTGCATCAGACAGCGGTACGCCGGTCACCACTTCGTCATGGCAAACGCCAGCCATGAATTGAATGATGGAATGGTGGTTTTGCTTTTGTAAAAGCTGCAATGATTCTTGCAATGAGATGCCGCTATGGAGCAGCGTCCCCAGTTCCCGGGATAATAAATGCGACCAATAATAAACCATAATTGAACTCAACACTGGCAAACGAGTCAACCACACAATTTGTTGCGCCGGTTCTCTCGTTTTCAATACAGCTCCATACACCGCTGCACTGATAGCCAAAATAGCAAAGCACGCAATAAACAAATCAGGCAGGTTCAATAAATACACCGGCACACCGGATCCCTCTTCACTTGCATTTAACGACGTCATTAATTTTTCAAGATTCGGCACATAGCTTGTCCGGAAAAACAAGAACAAACCCGATGTGAAAAACAATAGCGACACCGGATAAATTAAGATATTGCGCAGTTTTTTCTGCACTTGTTCGGTGCGTGAAAAACTTTTCGCAATGCTGTCGATCGATTCCGCGAGCCGTCCGTGATGTTCCGCGATTTCGACTGGAAACAGGACATTGTCTTTAAAACCGAGGAATTTCAATATTTCCGCAGCATTGCCACCGCCTTTGAGAATCGTTGTGATGCCATTTACCGCCTCGTCCAATTTTAATGTATGCATTGGCAATAATAAGGTCAGCGCAGTCGGCAGCATATAGCCTTCTCGCAACAGCACTGCTAAACGGGATAGAAAATTTTCACGGTCACGAAAAGGAATCCGCTTATTTTTCTGCGGAAGCTTCAATTGCACCTATTTTCACCCCTTCCCGAATTTGTCCGCTGAAGGATAGATGCTCTGGCAGTTTATAAAGCTGTTGATTTTTGGCAGATAGCAGCGCTTCGTCCAGCCGCTCGCCGTGTAAAATTTCATAGAGCGCACGATAGGCTGCGTGAGACTGTTCAAAATCCGGATAGACCGGTATGATGCGCTGCGCCGAAATGGCAATCAGCGTTTGTGCCATGTCTTCGAATGAGACGCCTAAGTCATGGAGTCGATGCAAGCAGCCAACAGAATGGCGCGCATGAATCGTGGAAAATACCAAGTGGCCGGTTAAGGCGGCACGAACAGCGATTTGAGCTGTGTCAGCGTCGCGGATTTCACCGATCATGATAATATCCGGATCATGGCGCAAAATGGCTTTCAGGCCAGCTGCGTAACCTAGCCCAGCTTTCTCATTTACTTGGATTTGGAGAATCGACTGGTTTTTGCGCTCAACAGGATCTTCGAGCGTGATGATGTTGCGGTTGAGTTTTTCCGAACAATGCTTTAACAACGAATACAAAGTCGTCGATTTCCCGCAGCCAGTTGGACCCGTCAATAAGATTAAACCTTGATCCGCTTCCGCCAGTTTTTCCAATAAGCGTGCGGAATCACGGAACGCTGCCAATTCGTGGATGCTATGCGCTGTCTCTTCTGCCATCACACGGATGACGATGCTTTCCTTTGTCAGTACAGAAGGCAGCGTTGATATTCTAAAATAATATGGAAGATCTTGAATCGGGAGATGAAAGGAACCTGTTTGGGGTTTTCGCTTTTCGCTCATGTCTAAAAGGGAAAGGTATTTGAAATAGGCAATCATGCGATCACCAAGATCAAGGGGGATTTTCATCACTTGCCGCAACGCGTGGAACGTGCGAAAAGAGACGTCGTAGTCGGTTGGACCGGGTTTGATATGAATGTCTGTGGTGCTGCTCTCTACCGCTTGGCTGAGCAGCTGTATGCATCTGCGTTCAACGATTTCTTGCATAGCCGCCTCCTGTCCTGAGTTTTGAACAAGGGCCGCCGCCCTGTTCCCCCATAGTATAACCGGCGTATTTCCAGATGAAAATAGATTGTGTCAAAATAAATTTTTGAACGCCGATTCCATGGCAAATCTCATTTTTCAACTATTTTTTAACCTTTCTTATCCATCTTGGAAAATTCATACACGTGTTTGTCACAAAGAATCGTCATCTCGCTGTTTACACATTCACTTCGTTTCCTTTATAATAAATAAGAGATTATTGTGTTGTGGCAAAGGAGGGATTACCCATGGATAAGATGTTCAAATTAATGGGATGGTGGACTGGTATTTTTGCAGTTCTGTTTTATGTAGGCGATATGGTGGAAGTATCATTGTTGATGGTCGCTAACACTGGATTTTTTGTACTTCTTGGATTCTTAAATATTTCTGAACGCATGTACATGTATATTTTCGCAGCTTACTTAACTG
Source organism: Planococcus sp. (in: firmicutes) (assembly GCA_041553775.1). Taxonomy (GTDB): domain Bacteria; phylum Bacillota; class Bacilli; order Bacillales_A; family Planococcaceae; genus Planococcus. The sequence goes on along the minus strand of JBFEIJ010000073.1, from coordinate 4,396 downwards.
TATTCTTCGTAGGTTTCACGTATTACACAACGTTCATCCATATTCCCGGTGCTGGACATTAATTAACGAAACCAAAAGCAAAAAGCGGCCAAATTGGCCGCTTTTTTATTTTGTCTGGATAAATGCCTTTCACTCATTCCACATCGGCTTTCCTTCAACGTCCTTGCAAGAACGGATTAAAGCGCTTTTCTTGTTCGGGTGTAGTTTCAGGTCCATGCCCCGGATACAGAATCATGTGCTCCGGCAATGTCAAAAGCGAGTCGTTGATCGACTGCAGCAATTTCTTTTCAGAACCGTCGATCAAATCCGTCCGACCGATGCTGCCGCGGAACAAGGTATCGCCAACAATCGCAAAACCTTCCTCACCGAACGAATACGACACGCTTCCTGGTGAATGCCCCGGTGTATGGTATAGATCCATTTTAAAGCCCGCAATGTCCAGTTGCTTTTCGTCATCAAGCAGTACGTCCGCATCTTTCATGCGGTAATCAGGCACCATTGCGTATTTGCCAGAACCATTTAAATTCGGCTTCGCGAGCCAGTCTTTTTCCAGCTTATGCAAATATGCAGGGATTTCGTATTTTTCTCTCAGCACATCCATCGCCCCGATATGGTCAAAATGCGCATGCGTCAGCAAAATCGCTAATGGGGTTAATTGTTTTTTCTGAAGGAATGCGATCACTTTATCCGCTTCCTCGCCCGGATCGAAAATCAGGCATTGTTTGGCATCATTTGAAATGATGTAGCAATTGGTCTGGATTGGCCCCAATTCCATTTGATTTATTTTCAACATTTTCTTCACCTCATTTAAATTATAGCATCCTCAGTGTTCATCGGACTGACAATATTATAGCTCGACAAACATCGGGAATTTCTTTACAATATAATAGAACAAGACGGCACTGGCTGTTAATGTTGAAGGGAGTGTCATAGATGAACTTGCTTATGGTTATTTTTGGCCTTATTGCTGTTTTGGCGGCAATCGGCTCTGTACAAACCTTAAAAAACAAAGAAATTTTAGGATTCCTTTTTAACTTCGGTACGTTTGTGATTTTCGGTGCTTTTACAGTAGCGACCATCATTACACAAGGATATCCGCCAAGCCTGCACTAATTCCCGAAAGCCGATGCACATGCATCGGCTTTTTCTTTTTGCCTTAACCCGCACATTCTCCCGAATAAAATAGAAAAAGTCGATCCGGAAATTGTTCTTTCCCGAATCGACTTGTTTTAAAGCAAGCTTTGTTCAGCTGCTTTTTTCAATTGTTCTACTCCGCCAAACGTTTATTGCTCCAGTTTAGCTTCTTCTTCTTCGGTCAAAATCAATTCGCCGTTTTTCTCATCGTAAAATCTGAGCAAGTCGCCGTTGATGATTGACTCGGAATAATCAAGTTCCATTAATGCAGGTTCGATATATGGCTCACATTGTGCCATATCCGTTTCTTCTCCAGTTTCACTATCATAGCAAGTGTTGCCTGCATAGACGTTTTCACCAGTTACAAAACGACCGTCACGGAATACCACAAATTCTTCGTGTTCTTCAGAGAACAAGTCTCCACCAAACTGCATGTCTTTATCCGTTTCCATACCGAGCAAATGCATGATTGTTGGACGCATGTCGATTTGTCCGCCAACTTCCTCATTCACACTCCCGTTTCCTGATCCTGGGATATGCACGAAGAAAGGAACTTTTTGCAATTGCGCAGATTCAAACGGCGTGATTTCTTTGCCTAAATACTGTGCCATCGCTTCATTATGGTTTTCTGAAATTCCGTAATGATCCCCATACATGACGATAACCGAGTTTTCATAAAGACCTTTTGCTTTAAGTTCATCAAATAATGTCTTCACCGATTCATCCAAATAGCGAGCTGTTTGGAAATAGCGGTTCAACGTACCCGAGTTTGAATCGTACTCGTCAATCATCATGTCTTCATCATCTAGATAAAACGGATGATGATTCGTTAATGTCAACAAGCGGCTATAGAACGGTTCAGGCATTTCTGTCATGTGTTCGACAGATTGCTCCATGAACGGGATATCTTTCATACCCCAGTTGACGGCTTGTCCATCTCCGACCGAAAAGCTTGCAACGTCTTGGAATTCTTTAATATTGAGCGATTTGTACATCATATCGCGGTTCCAGAAACTTTTCGTGTTGGCGTGCTGCACATTCGTGTGATAGCCTTTTTCACCAAGTTTCTCAGCCATCGAATTATACGTATTGCCGCTGTGCGTAAAGAATACTGCGCCGCCACTTAACGGGTACAGCGAGTTTTCTAATAGAAATTCAGAATCGGATGTTTTTCCGAGCCCTGTTTGGTGATAGAAATTCGGGAAGTAAAACGTATCTTCATCTTTCGTCAAATCATTGAGGAAAGGTGTGATTGTTTGCCCATCCATTTCGTTGTTGATCACGAACGATTGAAGCGATTCAAGCGTAACGACGATCAAGTTCTTCCCTTCAGCCGCACCGAACATCTCTGCAGATGGTTCTGGCTGATTAGAACGAACGTAGCTGTTTACTTCGACAAGCTCTGAACCGTCAGCTAACGCACGTTGAGCTTGCGATTTTGATTGAATGTAAATATCGTATAAGTGGTAATTGTACATACCGATGTTTTTCACCAGCATTTCGCGGTCAAAGCTGCGCGTCAATAATTGCGGGCGCTCTGCTTCAGCCAAACCGAGGTTTAAAAACAATACAGCTGCCGATAAAACCAAATACGATTTGCGCTGAGCTGAAGAAAGTGTTTTTGCTGAAGGTTTGATGTTCAGCAATTTAATCGCAGCGAAGATAATGATGACATCTGCAAAAAATGCGATGTCTGTCCAGAAGACACTTTCCGAAGCACTCGAACCGAGGTCGCCGAAATTATCCGTCTGGAACAAAACCGGCAATGTGATAAAGTCGCTAAAGAATCGGTAAAATGCGACGTTGCCGTATAAAATGATTGACGAGATCAAAGCTACCGTCAGAATGTACCGGTTTTTAACCTTCTCACTCTTAAAGAAAAGCGATATCCCATAAACAAACAATAATAAGCTTAATGGGTTGAGAAACAATATAAATTCCTGCAATGCATTATCAATGGTAATGGAAAAACTCGTTTTATAAGTGATATAAGTTTTGAGCCAAGTCGCTATGATGGCGATTGCCAGGATAGAATGCTTAGGCCATTCCTTTTTAAACATCCGGCATATCCTCCTTTTAATGAAAATCATACTTTACAATATCTTATTATTCCCTTTATGTCTATTCTACAAACCTACTGCATAGCTGTCAGATGCTTCTATAAAAGGCTACTTTTATAAGACGTTTCAACCAGCAAAATGTTTCGTTTTTTCCAAAATTTATTTTTTTCGGGTTGAACTCTTTTGCCTTAAAATCATTAACGCAGTGGTAAATTCTTGCGGTGTGATGAATTGCAGTCGATGCAATTCCCTAATCTCTTCTTCCATCAATTCCAAATCGGCTTGGTAATCGCCGGTATAAATAACTGTCCCGTACCGTTTCAATAATTGCATCACATCAAATAACGTCTTCACCGCGACACCTTCCCTGTTTCAATATAGCCGCTTGCCGTATAAATGCCTGCTACTGGAATGTCATGGGATTCGACTTCGATCGAGTCGACGAGCTGCACGTCAAAAGCAAGTGATCTTGTGTGCCCGTTAAATCCCGCCAGATAGCGATCGTAATAGCCGCCGCCAAAACCAATCCGGTAGCCGCTCTTGCAATACACAACGCCCGGCACGATCATTAAATCGATGCTATCAGGCGCAGCATAACTCGTAATCGCCGGTTGTGGTTCTTGCAGATTCATGTACACCACTTCCAATTGATCAAAGCTATCGATAATATAGAAATCCATGCCGCGGCTTTTCGGAATGCATTTCGGCACGGCTGCTTTTTTGCCTTCTTGCCAAATCCGCTCGATCAATAGTTTTGTATCCACTTCCGGATACGCTGAAATTGTCAATCCGATCGTGTTTGCTGATTGGAAAACCGGATCTTGTGCCAATCGGTCAATGATTGCTGCAGATAATGCATGGTGTTGCGCGGCATCCATTTCGTTCAGCTGATCCATTATAAGTTTTCGTTGAGTGGCTTTATCCATTTTCGCATCTCCTTTTCAGGTCCCTTCTTTCTATAAGAATACTCTGCATCTTAGAGATATCCTGCAGGCTATTCTTATAGAAAGAAAAAAGCCAAAACCCTTAAAGGTTTTGGCAGTCAATCAATTACTTCGTTTCACGGTGTAGAGTCATTTTCTTTTCACGTGAGCAATATTTTTTCATTTCAAGACGCTCAGGGTTGTTGCGCTTATTTTTAACAGTGCTGTAGTTACGTTCGCTACATTCTGTACAAGCTAAAGTGATGTTAACACGCATCG
>JBFEIJ010000072.1:0-13493 GCA_041553775.1 Planococcus sp. (in: firmicutes) | reverse complement strand
TAAGTCACGAACGCTTTCGGTTGAGAAGGTTTTGCTCTGATTGCCAAAGGCAAGCTTCGCAAAAGCCGTTCTCGCGCCTCGGCGCTCGTGACGTCTTTCGTTGACGTTTTGCTGTTCAGTTTTCAAGGTTCATGTTGTGCGTCGCACTCATTGGCGACTTTATCAATATACCTTGCTGACTCCTGGAAGTCAATACTATTTTGAAATATTTTTTCCAGACGTCTTAAGGACATGTATTAATATAAACCGTAGAGCAAATTAAATCAAGCCTTTTCCTGAAAAAACTTTGATTTTATTTTTTTGAAGTCTGCAACGAACAAAATGATCCCCGCCAACACTACACTTCCACCTATTATTTGTGTTGAGCTGAGAAGTTCTCCGAGAATAAAATACGCTAAAATTGCTGCTCCTACTGGCTCAAATAGAATTGCAATTGAAATGACATTCGTACTCACCCATTTGAGTGACCAATTGAAAAGTGTGTGCCCCAATAAGTTTGGAATGATCGCTAATAGGAGAAACCACATCCACTCTGAAGCTGGATAAGGTCCAAACGATTCCCCCTTCGCTATGATATAGAAGAATAATGTTATTGTACTCATGCTATAAACAACAAAAGTGTATGTCACAAGCGACAACCTTTTGCGGACATCCTGACCAAAGAGCAAATAGGCAGTAATCAACGCACAAGCGATTAACGCCAAGATGTCTCCGTATAAAGCCATTCCACTAATTTTAAAATCACCATAGCCGATTAACACGCTACCAGCAACCGCAATTACGCCAGAAGCAATCGTTTTAAAGGACAATTTCTCTTTAAAGAAGAAATAGGTACCTGCAAAAGCGAATAGCGGCTGCAACGTTACGAGCACCGTTGAGCTTGCAACTGACGTATAGTTCAGCGATTCAAACCATAAAATAAAATGAAACGCGAGAAAAATTCCCGCAATTGTAGCGAATAGCCAATCCCTCTTGCTTAGCTTTTTGATTTCAGGGGTATATTTCATTAAGAATACCGGGCTCATAATGAGGATTGAGAAAAGCATTCGATAAAAAGCTGTTACTCCTGAATCAGCTGATGTCATTTTCACAAAAATCGCTGAGAGTGCGACTGAAAAAACGCCGATGATAATCGGAATGAATGGATTGATAGCTGGTTTTTCCATGATGATGCTCCTTTTCAATCGTTATATTATATTTATGGATATAAATTCAACTTCTTTCAGTTTGACAGTTCCCGGTTTCTTTATCAATCCTGTAAATGAAGGGAGGGATAGATATGGATTTTCTAGATGTGATGCACATCTCTTCGTTTGAAACTTTTCTTAAATTGTTAGTAGCCGCTTCGCTAAGTTTAATCATCGGTCTTGAAAGGGAATTGAAAAGAAAGCCTGTTGGGTTAAAGACGAGCATTGTGATTGCAACGTTTAGCTGCCTCTTAACAATCATATCCATTGAAACCGCCTACCTTGCCGAAGGCAGTAAGCACGAAGGCGTTAATATCACTATGGATCCTCTGCGCCTCGCTGCCCAGATCGTTTCAGGCATCGGCTTTCTCGGAGCCGGAGTTATTCTCAAACGCGGCAATGATTCAATTTCCGGATTGACGACAGCTGCGATGATTTGGGGAGCAGGTGGAATCGGCATTGCCGTAGCAGCCGGTTTCTACATGGAAGCATTTTTCTCAGTAGCCATTATTTTATTTTCTATTGAAGTACTTCCCCCACTCCTCTTCAAGCATGGTCCAAAACGTTTGCGAATGGTGGAAGCAAACATTAAGATCATCGTATCCGATACAGAGTCTTTCCCTATCATCGCAGAAGAGATAAAATCAAATGGAGTGCTTATTGAATCTCTTTCAATTTCTCATCACGAAGGCGATAGCGGAAACATTCTTCATCAATTAGCAATGAGAGTATCTTACCAGCACACGAAAGAAACAATCAGCCTGCATCAAGAAATCTCCGCCATTAATAAGGTTGAGGAAGTTGATATCGAGCTGATCAATTAAGGAGGAAATAGAATGGCAGAATTTTTCACATTATTAAAAGGGGGAAACAAACCTTCTTTATTAGCCGCAATTATTAATACTTTTATCGCAATTATGAAAGGCACTGCTTTCTTCTTTACAGGAAACGTCGCCATGTTTGCAGAAACGATGCATTCTATCGGAGATGCCGCCAACCAATTTTTCGTTTTTATCGGTTCTGCATTATCGAAAAAAGCGCCGACTAAAAGATTTCCAAATGGTTTTGGCCGGTTGTTGAATATCGTATTGCTTGGAGCCGTTATCATTGTTGGCATCATGGCATATGAAACGATTATAGAAGGCTGGCACCAAATGACACATCCAGTCGAAGCAGAAGGATTCATTATCAGCGTCACCGTTTTGAGTATTGCAATCTTGTTGGAATTTTTCGTTCTCTATAAAGCAGGAAAAGAAGTGCTTCATGAAGCAGGTGTTGCAGGCAAAGGACTTGCCCCGATAACAACGAGTTTTGCGCATTTAAATCGGGCGAAGCCAGCAACGAAACTTGTCTTTTTGGAAGATCTTGTTGCTACGGCTGGAGGCTTACTGGCGTTGGCAGCTGTCTTAATCGCACATTACTCCGGTTTTCTGGCCATTGAAGGTGCCGCGTCCGTTGCAATCGGATTAATGATGTTCTATGTTGTTATGAAAGTCTTTTTAGATAATGCAAGCGGAGCTATCGGGGAAACGGATGAACAAATGGTTAACCACATCGCCCATATCCTTACCGATCATCCCGCAGTAAAAGATATCAATAAGCTCGAGGTCATCAAAGAAGGAGAATTTTTACACGTTGAAACCCTGATTGATGTTGATCCAACATTAACTGTGGTTGAAGCTGACGATTTACAAGATCGCTTAGCGGATATTCTATTGAGCCAACCAAGCGTTGACGATGTAATAATCTCGCTTGATGCACATGATGGCGAAACGCATTGGAAGCACATTAGCAAGCGCCCTGAAAATTTACCTCCAATAAAAAGACAATAAAAAAGATTTGGCACAATGTGTGCCCAATCTTTTTTTATAATGAAGCTGTCAAAATTTCTTTAACGTCATCGCCTTGCAATTTGTTGAAATTTCCAAACTCTCCGTAAACCATCGTTTTGTCAGCTATCAAGTCAAATTTCGAATCATCAATATCATAATCCGCTAAACGATTCGGTGCACCAAGAGATGTCCAGAATGCACTTAAGCGTTCAATTCCTTCAAGAGCTGCCTCTTCATCTGTTTTACCGTCGCGATCAACATCGAATACACGTTCAGCCAGCTGTGCAAAACGGGCAGGATTCACGTTGATGTTATGACGCATCCATTGCGGGAACAAAATTGCCAAGCCCCCTGCGTGCGGAATATCGTAAACTGCTGACACAGCGTGTTCGATATTGTGTGAAGCCCAATCTCCGTTATAACCCATTTGCAAGAAATTATTCAAGCCCATCGTGCCGGCAAATAAAATCGTTTCACGGTGTTCGTAATTTTGAAGGTCTTCCATCAATTTCGGAGCCGTTTCAATTACCGCTTTCAATACACCTTCACACATCCGGTCTTGTACTGGCGTGTTAGTCGCATTGTTGAAATACTGCTCAAAAATATGAGTCATCATATCCACAACACCATAGACCGTGTGATCTTTAGGAACTGACATTGTATATGTTGGGTCTAAAATTGAAAATTTCGGGAATGATAACGGGCTGCCCCAACCAAATTTTTCTTGTGTTTCTTCATTTGTAATAACCGATCCAGCATTCATTTCTGAACCTGTAGCAGCCAAAGTCAATACTGTGCCGAACGGCAACGCTTCTTTGGGCTGAGCTTTGCGTGATACGAAATCCCATGCATCGCCATCGTATTTAGCACCGCTTGCAATCAGTTTCGTACAGTCGATTACAGATCCGCCGCCTACTGCTAAAAGCATATCAATGCCTTCTTCTTTGCAAATTTCAATGCCTTTACGGGCAGTTGAAATGCGCGGATTCGGCTCCACTCCACCTAATTCGAAAACTTCAAGTTCCGCTTCAGCAAGTACAGTCATTACTTCGTCGTAGAGGCCATTCTTTTTAATGCTGCCCCCACCGTATACAACTAATACTTTTTTACCAAATTTAGGCAATTCTTCTTTTACTGCTTTTAATTGCCCTTTACCAAAAATTAGTTTAACCGGGTTGTAAAATGAAAATGCGTTCATTCAATCATCCTCCTATTCCTTTTCTATTATGTAGATACCCTCCTTAAAACGCAAAAAAACCGCTCAGGAATAATCCCAAGCGATTTCTTTCATCTTATACCCAACCACGGAAACGTGCGGCTTCAGCAGTTCTGCGGGCTCCGACCATATAAGCAGCTAAACGCATGTCGATATTACGCGTCGTAGCAACGTTGTATACATTATCAAATGCATCAACTAGCTTTTTCGTCAACTTTTCATCCACTTCTTCTTGTGTCCAATAATAACCTTGATTATTTTGAACCCATTCGAAGTAAGATACGGTAACTCCACCAGAGCTTGCCAATACATCCGGCACAAGCAAAATTCCACGTTCAGTTAGAATTTTTGTCGCTTCTGAGGTTGTTGGACCATTCGCCGCTTCCACGACGATCGAGGCTTTGATATCGTGAGCGTTTTCCTCTGTAATCTGGTTTGCAATTGCTGCTGGGACAAGAATATCACAGTCCAACTCAAACAATTCTTTGTTTGAAATCGTGTTATCGAATAAAGTTGTCACTGTCCCGAAGCTGTCGCGACGGTCAAGCAAGTATTCTACATCCAAACCGTCCGGATCGTGTAATGCACCGTAAGCATCGGAAATACCGACAACTTTTGCACCTTGGTCATGAAGGAACTTCGCTAAGAAACTACCCGCATTGCCGAACCCTTGGATGACTACCCGAGCGCCCTTAATATCAAGTCCGCGTTTTTTAGCAGCTTCATTAATAACAATGGTTACACCTTGAGCAGTCGCTTTATCCCGGCCTTGTGAGCCTCCTAGGACAATCGGTTTACCCGTGATAAATCCAGGTGAATTGAATTCATCAATTTTGCTGTATTCATCAAACATCCAAGCCATAATCTGAGAGTTTGTAAAAACGTCTGGCGCCGGAATGTCTTTGTTCGGTCCAACGATTTGACTGATTGCACGAACATAGCCGCGGCTTAGTTTCTCGATTTCATGCATGGACATTTCTCTTGGGTCACAAATGATGCCGCCTTTACCGCCGCCATAAGGAAGATCAACGATACCACATTTCAATGTCATCCACATAGAAAGCGCCATTACTTCTTCACGGTTTACGTCAGGATGGAAACGCACTCCACCTTTTGTAGGTCCTACTGCATCATTATGTTGCGCACGGAATCCTGTAAACACTTTTGTTTTTCCATCGTCCATGCGGATTGGAATTCGAACTTCCATGATGCGCATAGGTTCTTTTAAAAGTTCATACATCGATTCTTCGTATCCGAGTTTATCCAACGCAGTTCGTATAACGTTCTGCGTGGACGTCAACAAGTTCAAGTTTTCAGCCATTGTTTTAATTCGCCTCTTTATATTTATAGTAATTACTCGAAACTAGTGTAACATATCCAGCTCTCTGCGTGCTAGAAAGTCATTAATTTGCAAATACTTTTTGAATGCGCTCAATTGCCCAATCTAGATCTTCTTTTGAAATGATCAGAGGAGGAGCAAAACGAATAACTGTTTCATGCGTTTCTTTGCATAATAAGCCTAGTTCTTTTAATTGTTCGCAATAAGGACGAGCAGCTTCAGTCAATTCCATGCCGATGAACAATCCACGTCCACGCACTTTTTTAATAGAAGGATGTTGAATTTCACGCAATTTGCCTACGAAGTACTCGCCAAGTTCTTGTGAACGCTCAGCTAATTTCTCGTCTTGCAATACTTCAAGTGAAGCGATTGATACAGCACAAGCTAGCGGGTTTCCGCCGAAAGTTGAACCGTGTGAACCTGGGTTAAATACATTTAAAATTTCGTGGTTAGCGACAACACAAGAAATCGGGAATACTCCGCCTCCAAGCGCTTTGCCCAAAATGTACATATCCGGCTCTACATCTTCCCATTCACAAGCAAACATTTTTCCTGTACGCGCTAGTCCGCATTGGATTTCGTCAGCGATGAATAACACGTTGTTTTCTTCACAAAGTTGTTTAGCAGCTTTCAGGAAGCCTTCTTCTGGCATGATGATTCCTGCTTCGCCTTGGATCGGCTCGATCAAGAATGCAGCTGTATTTGGCGTAATTGCATTTTTCAATGCTTCCAAATCGCTATATGGAATAATGTTTATGCCCGGTAACATTGGACCGAATCCTCTTCTGTAATCCGGGTCAGATGATAAAGAGACCGCTGTCATTGTACGGCCGTGGAAGTTACCTTCACAAGCAATGATCTCTGCTTTCTCTGCTTCAACGCCTTTTACGTCATATGCCCAACGGCGTGCTGCTTTGAATGCTGTTTCAACAGCTTCTGCACCCGTATTCATCGGCAATGCCATTTCTTTTCCGGAAATTTTGCAAATCATTTCATACCAAGGTGCAAGCATATCGTTATGGAAAGCACGTGAAGTCAACGTTACGCGGTCAGCTTGGTCTTTTAAAGCTTGGATGATTTTCGGATGCCGGTGACCTTGGTTTACAGCAGAATACGCAGACAGCATATCCATAAATTTATTGCCTTCTGGATCTTTTACCCAAACCCCTTCTGCTTCCGTGATTACGATCGGTAGTGGATGGTAGTTAGGTGCACCGAATTTTTCTGTTTGTTCGATAATGTCTTGTGTTTTTGTCATTTGAATTCCTCCTTTTTTAAAAAAGGCAGACTCTAAAGTCCGCCTTTTAAATAAATAACCAATGTTTCTTAGTACATTTCAGAAGTTGTTTTTGCTTGCATGTGAAGAACCAAGTAATCTGGTCCGCCTGCTTTTGAGTCAGTTCCAGACATATTGAATCCACCGAATGACTGATAACCTACGATCGCACCAGTGCATCCACGGTTAAAGTATAAGTTACCCACATGGAATTCTTCACGTGCGTATTCAAGGTGTTCACGGTTGTTTGTGATAACTCCACCAGTCAAGCCATACTCCGTGTTGTTAGCAATGTCGATCGCTTCTTTGAAGTCTTTCGCTTTTGTAAAGCCGACAACAGGTCCGAAAATCTCTTCCTGCATAACGCGGTCAGTCGGTTTTAGGTCAGCGATAACTGTTGGGTTTACGAAGAACCCTTTTGAATCGTCGCCAGTTCCACCCGCAACGATGCGGCCTTCTTCTTTACCGATTTCAATGTAGCTCATGATTTTTTTGTACGAGTTCGAATCGATAACCGGCCCCATGTAGTTAGACTGGTCAACCGGGTTTCCGATCGTCAACTCGTTCGTCAATTCGATCACGCGTTCAAGTACTTCGTCATAAACGTCTTCAACGATAACTGCACGTGAGCCTGCTGAACATTTCTGTCCGCTGAAGCCGAAAGCAGATTTCACAATCGATTGAGCAGCAAGTTCTAAATCGCCCTCTTTGTCGACCACCATTGTGTTTTTACCGCCCATTTCAGCAATTAGGCGTTTCATCCAAAATTGTCCTTCGTTCACTTTTGAAGAACGGTCAGCGATGCGAAGACCGACTTCTTTTGAACCAGTGAATGAGATGAAACGAGTTTTCGGGTGATCTACTAAATAATCCCCTACTTCAGAGCCTGGTCCTGGAATAAAGTTGACAACGCCTGGCGGCATCCCTGCTTCTTCAAGAACTTCAATGAATTTATAAGCTACAACCGGAGTTGTTGAAGCTGGTTTCAATAGTACAGTGTTCCCCGTAACCATAGCTGCAACAGTTGTTCCTGCCATGATCGCAAATGCGAAGTTCCAAGGTGAAATAACAACGCCTACGCCTAGTGGAATATAATCGTAGCGGTTGTCTTCGCCTGGACGGCTTTCAACTGGCATGCCATCTTTCATTTTAAGCATTTGATGTGCATAGTAAGTCAAGAAATCGATTGCTTCAGCTGTATCAGCATCCGCTTCGTTCCAAGGCTTACCTGCTTCTTTTGTCAAAAGTGCAGAAAATTCATGCTTGCGGCGGCGTACAATAGCAGCAGCTTTCATCAAAACATCAGCACGTACTTCCGGTTTTACTTTTTTCCACGTTTTGAATGCTTCAAGCGCAGATTGCATCGCTTTTTCAGCTAATTCTTTATTTGATTTAGAAACACGGCCGATAATTTCTTCTTTATCAGCAGGGTTGAATGAAACAATTTTATCTTCAGTTGTAATGCGCTCTCCACCGATAACCAATGGATAATCTTGCCCTAAGTAAGCTTCGACTGTCTTCAGCCCTTCTTGGTAAGCAATGCGGTTCTTTTCAATTGAATAATCTGTGAATGGTTCGTGTTTGTAGGGAATCATGTGAATCCTCCTTGGATTTAATATGAGCGCAAAAAAAATTTGCACTTATATTCTATTTACATATATAATAATGCAAAAGATTGTTGCATTAATCAAGTCTTTTCCATTAAAAAGTTCAAAATATTTTGAGGTGATTGTTTGAAAACTGTAGAAAAGGACTTATTGCCGTTTTATCATTTTGCTGCAGAACACGCAGCGGTCGGCATTCATGCGATAGATACGAAGGGAAAGACGATTTTCTATAATCAGAAGATGAGGGAAATCGAAGGATTCGATTACGAAGAATTAGCTGATCGATCATTGCTCGAATTATTCCGTTTTGACCATCACGAAAGTACATTATTGCAAGTGCTGCAATCCGGCAAAGCCGTTTTAAACGTCAAGCAAACTTACTGGAATCGAAAAGGACAGGAAATCACCACAATCAATGACACCCACCCTGTTTTTGACGATAATTTTTTAATCGGCGCCATTGAAATGTCGCGGGATGTGACCAAGTTGGAAAAGGTCGTTTATCAGCCGCTGAAAAAATACGAGGAACCGATTACGTTTTCAAGCATTACCGCCACTTCAGACAGCATGAAAAAAGTGATTCAAACGGCGCAAAAAGCCGCAACTTTAAAATTACCGGTATTGTTGGTCGGTGAATCCGGCACAGGTAAAGAATTGATCGCAGAATCAATTCACTGGGCATCATCATCTAGTGGACAACTTTTCACTTTGTATTGCCACGGCACCGATAGCGATTTGATCGACCGGTTGCAAGAGGATTTGGCCGATACTCCTCAGCGCACCGTTTATTGTGAACGCATCGATTTAATGCCGCTTTCACTGCAATCGCATCTATTGAAGATGGCTAAAGAGCTTTCCGATCAAAATACTTATTTTATCGCAAGTGTCGGTGAAGACCCGGTGGAGCTGATCGCTTCACAAAAATTATCGAAGGAATTGTATTATTTCTTTTCAGCGATGACAATTCAATTAGAGCCGCTCAGAAATCGCAAAGAAGACATTTTGCCTTTTGTGCAAGATTATCTTTCCAGACACCGCATGAAATTTGGTTCGATGGTGCGTAGTTTAACAAAAGAAGCGGAAGAAATGTTTTTAGCATATGATTGGCCAGGCAATTTAAAAGAACTCGAATTGCTTCTTGATGAAGCCACTTCCCTTTTGACGACAGAGGAATCGCTAACAGCTGATTTGTTGCCTCAGCATTTTAAATGGAAGACGGCAAACAAACATACAACTTCTCCTGAGGATTTTATCGTTCATTCCGGCAAAGATTTGCTGCCGCTCGATGATTATTTGCAGGAAGCTGAAAGCTATTATTTGAAAAAAGCGATGGACCTTCACGGGGGCAATGTCACGAAAGCCGCAGCAGCGCTTGGCATGAGCCGGCAAAACTTGCAATACCGATTACGAAAAATCAAAAAAAACGAAGCGCAGACATGATGTCTGCGCTTCGTTTTTTTGTTGTGCGAAGAGACTTGCTCAATCGCCTGCACTCTTCTTGTCCAGTTGCAGCAGCCAGATTCTTGGGTCTTAAGCTGATCAGCCTGTGTGACTGAAAACACGTCACTTCGGCTGCCCATCTTACGCCCTACGAATCTATACGGCTGCTTTCACTTTTCTTACTGTCCAGTTCCGGCGATCAGTCCCTCGGGTCATAAGCCGTCCTGGCTGTGCGGCTGAAAACACGCCGCTTCGCCAGTTCGTCTTATGTCTGTCGGGACTTTCTCAACCGCCTACACTTTTCTTACTGTCCAGAACGTTTGATCCACTCTTGCATTTTGTCTTTCAATGAGTTGAATCCTTCAGAATCGTTTTCGTTAACGTGTGACTGAAGTGATTGTTTTGGCTTTTCAGTGCGTTGAGCTGCTGGTGGCTGCTCTTGTAAAGCACGGATTGATAAGCTGATTTTTTTAGATTTCTCGTCAACTTCCAATACTTTAACGTTAACTTCTTGGCCTACTGCCAAGTATTCGCTAACTTCTTTTACGTAGCCGTGAGTGATTTCAGAGATGTGGACCAATCCTTGTGTTTGATCGTCCAATGCAACGAATGCACCGTATGGCTGAATTCCTGTTACTTTACCTGTTACTGTGTCGCCTGTTTGAAAGTTTGTCATGTTATACCCGCTCCTAGTCTTATCTAAATTATCCTATACACCTATTGGCATCTGTATATTATAGCACAGAATAGAGAGCAGAGTAAAATCAATACATACTTAAGTCTCCAAAGCGCCAGCCCATTGGGGTTTTGACCATCGTTAATTGGTTCATGCTTCCCTCATAACTATCCTTAATATCGAATTGGAATGTACCTTGCACGATATCACGATATCCGAAATAGAAAGAGTCTGTATAAAAAACAACATTCTGGGCATCGGAAAATTGCGGTATGCTTCTTTCTTTTAACCTTCTCATTAATTCATCCACGTCTTGAATTTCCGCCCCTTCTTCGAAAAGCAATGGGAGCAAATCAAAATCTTGTTCTTCGTAGGCTTTTAAGAGCAACCCGGCAATTTCTCCTGGTGATGCATGGTCTAGGGCGTTTCCTTTTAAATTCTCACGAAGTTCATTGTACAGAACGTTAACGTTGTTACTATATTTTGATTCTTTCTCGCTTAGGTCGTATTTTTCATAAAGATGGTTTTGCACGAGCCATATTGCCTTATCATCCATAATAAGGCTCGGTGTGTAAAACATATAGTCGTCATGATTTTTAGGCGCAGCGTCTAGATACAAATGCAGATTGGAACCTACTCGATTGATTTGATTTTCATGTACCGATATTGATCTGGTGTGTTTTCTGAAATCATCTTGTTGCCGCCATATACGTTTGTATTCTTCTATTTCGGGCTTCGTTTCTCCAGACAACAAATGCCACATCGTCTCAGCATCACCTCGTATATTGGCGTATTGGAATAGTAAATATACATCCAGCGGCGGCACGTTTTCCAATAAAGTGAGATCGTGCTGAACTGAAAATGTTTTATAAAGCTTTTCAGCCTCTGAATAATCGTATTGGTCCAATTGAATGATTTCCGTTTCTACTTGAACATCCCCATTTGGCAATTTCGCGGCCAGTTTGCCGGCTCTTTCCAATTCCACTGCTTCCATAATATCGTTGTCATCCAGCGCTTCATAACTAGCGGAACTCGTCCAACCGCTTGCTTCCATCTCTTCAAGGATCGGCAGCATCACATAAATCAACGGATTTCTGCCCTGACGCGACAACTCTATCCATGTTTCCTGGTATTCCTTTTTGACCACCCCATTACTGTCAAAAACCGAGCGGGTTTCAGATCCTTTTAGCATCAACCAGAAAGCATGTTGAAAACCCTGCTCGAAATCGTCATATAAATTCGATGAGTTTCTGTCCTCAAGCAATGACGATTCAATTGAAGTCATAATAAATGTCATATGACTAATTGGTTGTACCAAGCCATCCTTGTCGAAGAAAGGTTCTTGCATTAACAAGTTCATATAATTGCTTGCCTCGTAATCCGAGTTCGATATACCGCTCGAATAATAAGCATCCATATCCCGCCGGATGATAAATCGTTTCTCTAGTGGGTGTTTGATCATTGTCAAGCCCCGTTCATCTATAGAGTCCAGTAAGTTCTGCAGTTCGTTCGAATACCCTCCCCGCCCTGAAAGGAGTTTTTCTTCAGACAACTCGCCATTGATTGTAACAGTTTCGAGCTCTTCCTCTTGATCTAACAAGACAGCTTCTGATATCCCCATTAATTCATTTGTTTTTAAAGCGTAATCTCTAATAAATCTCTGTATCTCTTCACTTGTATAATATACTCCGTCTAATAGCGTTAGCATCGTTCGCGGCGTTTCAATCTGCAGCAACAATATATCCACTTGCCGCTGCATCTTCTTCTGCTCATTTTTCATCTTTTCAACATGTTCTTTTTTAAACAGGCGTTTCATTTGTTGATCCGCTTTTTTTACGTACTCCAATTGGTTATATGTATCGGCATCGATTCCTAAGCGTTCCGGCGACGACTCACGAATGTCATCGTATTGTTTTTTCCAAGCGTCGAGCATTTCAATTGTCAGCTGGTCTTTATCCGCTGCTTCAGCTGCCGTCAATGGCAAATCCGGTTTTGCGCTATCGATTGCAAAGGACGTTCCGAGTACACCTGCTAAAAAAAGTCCGGCTGTTGCGAGGAGCACTTTATTGCGTCCCGACACTGGCTTATGTTTTGGCACAGTTCGAGCAATCTCTTCTTCTACTGCCAATTCTTCCTCTTCATCCAAGTAAAATTTGATGCGCCCGTATGACTTTGACGCAAATTCAAGTCGCTTTTCAACAGCTGAAACACTTTGAACTCCTAATTCTAATTGCAAAAAATCCAAACTCGCAGTTAAACGGTTTTGCACTTCAGATATTGGCTTTTCTAGTATTCCACTTATGCTTTGAACTGCTTGTTGCTGCAAATAATGCAATGTTAAAACTAGGCGTTCCATTACCGGTAAGCTTAGGATTGCCTGGTGGGTTTCAAGGTCTTCCGGGAAACGGAATAACTCTTCCTCCACTTCTCCTTCTATCATAAAGGAAGACAAGTTCGAAATAGCTGCTCTATATAATGAAATAGCTGAATCCTTTTCAAATGCTGCTGTTGAAATATTTTCAGAAACGACAAGCTGGTATGATTTCATTTTACTAGCCGGCACACCGTTTTGATAGCCGAACCGCATTACTCGTTCAAGCAAATCCAACGTTGCCGAATCTGGCTCAATTTGCAGATTGTTTGATTGCCAATTGGCGTCCATCTCAAAATACACCCCTTTTTGCGGAAATATTCTAAAATTTTCCCTTTTTTTGTTTATTATACACGATAATATACCCTAGCTTTGAATTGTCTCTATTTTTTTATGAATGTCTCATGTAGAATAATAAAATCCAATTATATTAGGAGTGAAAACATGCAGAATCGTGAACAATGGACATCAACACTTGGTTTTATCCTCGCAGCAGCGGGAAGCGCCATCGGTTTAGGGGCAATTTGGAAATTCCCTTATGAAACCGGT
>JBFEIJ010000071.1:0-13590 GCA_041553775.1 Planococcus sp. (in: firmicutes) | reverse complement strand
CTATTCGTAAAAGAAAAGAATCTATCTCTGCTATCACTAAGATATAAAAAAATTACTATGTAATATAACTTCATCTCATTTTTCCCTTTTCATTAACCGATAGTCAATATTTCCAGCTCATTATTGTTTCCTTTCCTATTAAAATGGGCAAACAAAAACTATATGATTTGGATGACTCTGGAATTAGGTAACGAAAGGAAGTGTCATGAAAAGTAGGTAAAAATCATTCATAGCTGAAAGGGGTGCAGATATGAAAACATGGCAAATTGTTTCGATTATGGTCGTCGGACTTGTCGTTTTGGTGGGTGCGATAGTCTTCATACCGACATTGATGAGCGACGATAAAAGCGAAGGAGAGAAAAGCACCAATACGGCGGAAACCGGGGAGGACACGGCGGCTTCAAAATTAGGAACGTCCGATCCGCGGCAAGGTGAAGTGCCTGAAGTCGACTACCCGACAAGCAATTGGATGTATCACGGCGGAGATATTTACAGTCGGCGTTATTCACCATTGGATGCTATCAACACTGAAAATATTGGTGAGCTTAAAGGCAAATGGACAGCGAGCCTTGGTTCCGGAACAGAATTCAAATATTCTGGAGAAGCAACACCACTTGTTTATGAAGGCGTAATGTATGTGACCACCGGCGCGAACGATGTAATTGCACTTGATGCGGTGACCGGTGAAGAAAAATGGGCCTACCGTGCCGAGATTGCGGAAGGTTTAGACACCGTCTGCTGTGGTTGGAATAACCGTGGTGTGGCAATCGGTGACGGGATGGTATTTGCAACTTTGCTTGATGCGCGGTTAATTGCGCTGGATATTGAAACAGGTGAAGTCGTTTGGGAAACGGTCGTTGCGCAATGGGATGAAGGCTACACAATTACAAATGCTCCTCTTTATTACGATGGCAAAGTTTACACTGGCGTTGCTGGCGGTGAGTATGGAATACGTGGAAGACTGATGGCGTATGACGCCAAACTCGGCCGTGAAGTATGGCGATTCTATACAATCCCTGCACCTGGCGATCCCGGAAGTGACACGTGGCCGACAGATAACGATGCATGGATGACTGGTGGGGCGCCCGTCTGGCAGACGCCAGACATTGATCCTGAGTTAAATATGATTTATTTTGCTGCTGGCAATACGTCTCCCGATTTGAATGGCAGCAACCGTGAAGGAGATAATTTATTCGCCGATTCGGTTATTGCACTGGATTTGGATACAGGTGAATACCAATGGCATTTCCAAGAAGTTCACCACGACATTTGGGATTTGGATCCCGGCAATCCGGTTATTTTATATGACGTCGAAATGGATGGCGAAATGAAAAAAGGCATTGCGCAAGCAGGTAAAACCGGCTTTGTTTATTTCTTAGATCGTACGAACGGCGAACCGCTTGTCGGCATTGAAGAACAAGAAGTACCGCAAGATGAGCGTCAAAAAACATCGCCAACGCAGCCAATTCCAAAAGGCGATTCATTTGTGCCTCAGGAAGTGACGAAAGAAGACGTAGAACGCGACTTGGCTCCGGAATTTGACGGTGAAATCGGTGGGTTGTTTACACCATTTTGGGAAGAACCTGTAACAATCAAGCCCTCCCCGCAAGGTGGCGCCAATTGGCCTCCTTCCGCTTATAGTCCAGAGACAGAATTCTTCTATGTACTGGGCAACGATAATTACTTCTCATTATCGAGCAGCGAAGGTGAATTCAAAGAAGGCGACGAATACATCGGCAGTATATGGCAACCTGTTTCCGAAGCACCACAACGAGGAACTGTTACTGCCCTCGATGTAAAAACCAATACGATTGCTTGGCAAGTCAAATGGGATGCTATCGCCTATAGCGGGTTATTGGTGACCAAAGGAAACTTGCTATTCGCAGGACATAATGACGGACGTTTAATTGCTTATGACGCGACAACCGGCGATCAAGTTTGGGAATACCAAGCTGACGCAGGCGTGAACGCACCTGCAATTTCTTATGAAATCGATGGCGTTCAATACATTTCTGTACTAGCGGCTGGCAACTCGCTTGCCGGTTCGAAACACGGCGATAAAGTTTATACATTCACTCTTGATGGCGAACTGGAATCTGGGACTGTCGGCGGCGGTGACGCGCCTGTTCAAGACGATGAGTCTTTTGACGACAAAGTGGATGATAAAGACGGCGGCGAACCGGAAGCCGATAAAGATGCACAAGGCGAAAAAGAAAACGACGATACCGCGCAAGCAGATACTGAAGCCGGATTAGCGATTTTCGAAAGCAATTGCTTGTCTTGCCACGGTACGCAAGGGGCTGGCGGCCATAACGGTCCGAACCTTCAGCAAAGCAAAGCAGCTGAAGACACAGATACAATCATGGACCGCGTCCGCAATGGTCAAGGCGGTATGCCAGCATTTGAAGGCATCCTGACCGATGAAGAAATCCAACAAGTTGCGGATTATGTGAAAACGGTCATTGCCCCAATGCAGTAAGAGGAAATTGAAAAAGACTGTGGACTGGATCATTTGCTGATTCAGTCTACAGTCTTTTTATATGGCGACAAGCAACTAGTATATTTAAGACATATAACATTCCGCCTTAACTTGAAATATTTATAACAGCCTTTAGTAAAGATTCAATAAAACTACTTAATTTACATATAATAGATAAAAATAGACATTAAGTCTCCTGCATAAGCTATAATTAATCTCAACTATCAAAATGTTATTGGAGGTCAATATTAGTGATAAAAAATCTTTTAAATAAAATTTTTACATCTTCCCAAGCTTCAGAAATAGCAAATATTCCACCCACTGTACATCCGCAAAAAATCTATATTTTCGAACCCAACCAACTTGAACTTCAGCAAATAATCGAATCCCCGGATCTTTCAGGTAAAGCTCCAGGATACGTCTACTTTGTTCAAGAACATATGACTGGTTCTTTTAAAATCGGTAAAACGAAAAATATAGAAAAAAGAATGAATATCTTCGGTGTTAAATTACCTTTTGAAAATAAACTCATTTATTTAATCAAAACAGCTAACCACCATCAAACAGAAGTTGTTTTTCATAAACACTTCTCAAACAAAAGGTTGGAAGGCGAATGGTTCGCATTGAGCAAAGAAGATCTATCTTGGATAAAAGCGGGTGTTTATTCAGATGAAATAAACCAAACCCTCCTTCCAATTGAAGAGAAGTCTAAAGAAAAAAGTAAAAATGATAGCAAGTCGAAAGAGGATACTCTACTCACAGCTAAACAAGTCGAATTTGCAAGAACGCTACTGACTAAACTCGAGGACGAATATGAACTCGTAATCGATCATTCTGCTTTAACACAAAAAGATTTGAATCGCTTAAGTGGATATTTCAGATTCAAAAACAAAGGCGCTTTATCCAATCTAGTCGCTGCAGGAATTTTGAAAGAAAAATGAATGTAGCATTTTTTAACCAATAATAAGTTACGAAAATAAGGTAACCGAAAGGATAAGACTTATGAGTACCTCTACTTCAACACTAATTCAAATCGAATGGGAAGGATCTTACACCCTAAAAGATCTTCCTCAGTTAATGAACGAAGAAACAGACTATGGAGTTTATCAAATTTATGGAACACATCCCGTTTACGGCAATGACGTACTTCTCTATATCGGTAAAGCTGCTTATCAAACCTTAGGAAAAAGAATCTCACAAGAAAATTGGATGTACACTAATGATTCAAATAATCATAAAATTTACGTAGGGCGACTACATGGCGCACAGCCATTAAATGATGAGGTTTGGTCCAAATACATAGATCTAGCCGAACGACTTTTGATATATACTCATAAACCCGCATATAACTCCAAAAGTATTGCCTCTTGCCCTGATAAAGAACTTCAAAATATTCACGTGTTAAATTGGGGCCATTATCGAGCATTGCTCCCTGAAGTCTCTGGCTTGAGATGGACCAGTAAATTGGATGAAATTGAAGACTACGAAGTCTTTAAGTTCATAGAGTGATAGGTTTCTTTAATTAATATACTTACAAAATGCCGCTCTCTTTAAGTTAGGAGCGGCATTTTACAATTGATGAATCAGGTTATAACCCACTATTTTTTTATTAAATCAACGACTATTGCTACATTAAAAATCAATGAACTATCTAAGTATTTGAGAAGCGTTCGCTCGACTCCTGAGGGTTTAGCGGGTTTGAGAGACCCCACAGGAAGCGTAGCGAACGAGGAGGCTCGATTCCCGCCCCACGGAAAGCGAGCGATAAGCTTCGGAAAATACGGTATTTTAGGACTTTCCCACCTGCTTGGAAATGCCTATTCTCTTTAAATCGGCATCTTCATTTTGTACGTTGAATATTAATTCCTCCCACTCAGGATACCTTCCCCACATAAACGGGTATACTACACAAAACACCATTCAGGGGGGAGTCTTCATGAATAACACACCCAACAATAGAATCGACTCTGCTTCAAAAGTAATTGCCGCATCGCCCAAAGAAATCTACGATGCATTCATGAACCCAAAATCTCTGCGTGAATGGCTTCCACCTGAAGGCATGTCTGCGCAAATCGACCAGTTTGATGCCTGCATTGGCGGTGCTTATCAAATGACGTTGACGTACGACCAGGCTCAAGCAACATCTGGTAAGACAACAGATCGTACTGATGAAACCCGCGGTACATTTTTGAATTTAGTGCCGGATACAAAAATCGTACTGACCGTCGAATTCAATGCAGAAGATCCAGCGTTTGCCGGCGAAATGATTCAAAATTGGTATTTGGAAGCTGTGGCAATGGGCACAAAAGTCACCATCATTTGCGAGCAAGTTCCTGAAGGCATCCGCAAAGAAGATCATGATGTGGGTTTGCATTCCACACTCGAAAAACTCGCTCATTTTGTCGAATAAAAACGTTAACTTCTCAACAAAAAAAGCTAGGCAAAATTCGCCTAGCTTGATCGGTTATTTCTTGGTTTTTTCTTTAATCTTATGCGCGACGTCGTCTTTCATGACCATCGCTTTATCTTTATAAGTTGCCGCTTTTTCTTTGTAATCGTCTTTGTTTTCTTCCCAATGCGTTTTGCCTTTTTCAACCGTCTTGTCTTTTAATGCGTTCAGCTTATCTAAAAATGCCATGTGAATCATCCTTCCGTTGTTACTGTCCTTAAAAGGAACAGGCCAACTGCCTTAAGCATACCCTCATTTTACCGAATTGTCTAAATACTACTCCTAGAATACACAAACTAGGGTTCCTTCTAATTCCAGACACCGCTATACTTAAGATATCCACACGTCCAGGAGAGGAGAGATTGAAATGGAGCGCATAGGCAAACATGTTTTTCTACGCTTTTATCAGGAAATAGATGCTGCCGCTCTTCTCGATTTGCATATGAGAAATAGCGAGTTTTTCCAGAAATACTCCCCCACATTCAGCGAAGATTATTACACAATTGAAACTAAGCGCTCATTTATCAGCCATTCCATCACCCAGCGAGTCGAAGATCAATGCTATAACTTCGGCATCTTTTTAAAAGAAGACGGCAGTTTAGTCGGCGATGTGTCGTTGTACCGTATTTTCCGCGGTCCATTGCAGCGCAGCATGATTGGCTACTCACTCGACCAAGCCCATAATGGCAAAGGATTTGCTACTGAAGCAGTAGCGCTAGCAGTGGAATTCGCTTTCACCGAATTGAAATTGCATCGCGTTGAAGCCGGCGTCATGCCGAGCAATCCCGGCTCCATTCGTTTGTTGGAGAAAAACGGCTTTCACAAAGAAGGCATTGAACGCAAAGGCGTTAAGATCAACGGCCAATGGGAAGATCATCAAATACTGGCGATCCTGTCCGATAAACATTGATGGTCCCGCTCTGAACAGAGAAGCTCAAAATAACATCCGTGCACCCGAGATTAAACAAGTCTATGTTTTTAATCTTGGGTGCACTTTTTTATTTACATCTTTAGCATCTTCCACATAAACACAAACATTGAACCTAAAATCACGACTAGGAAAATTGGGAGAAACACTTCTCCTAAACCAACGGCATCTCCTGTTGCGATTTGAACCGTTAAATACGTAATCGCGCCGAACAGCAGCACAATTTCATTTTTGAGGACATTGACCATCAGCCTGCCATTTTTATATTGCGCTTCCATATTGTCTTCACGCAAGTTCAAATAATTAAACACATGCGGATATTTCTCCAAGATTGTCATAAGAATCCAAAGTCCGCCGCTAATAACTGGCAAGATGAGCAAAGTTTGTTTATTGCCAAAGCGATCGGCCTCGCCTAAAGCGTTAAAATGACTCGGTACACGATTTGGCAACGTGTTGTAGTGGGTTGCCAAATAACTGACGATCAAAATATAAAAGATAATGCCGATTGCATCAAATGCGATTTCAAATCGTGTTTTGGGAATTTTGATTTTAGGCTGCTTCATAAACGTACGCCCCCTCTCCTTTACCTTACGAATAAAAACAGCATCGGTTTCAGAAAAGGCAATAAGTGAAACTATTTCTAGCGCTATCCGTATTATTCTACTAAGAGGTGATCGATCATGAAAAGCAAAAATGGTTTCCTTTATACACTAGTGTTTGTGTTAGCGTTGTTGCTTCCTGCACACGTTTATGCGATCGACTTCGAGATACAGGAAGTCCAAATTGAGGCGCTGTTGAATGAAGACGGCACCGCGAATGTAACCGAACAATTCACGTATTCATTTGAGGATGATTTTAACGGCATTACCCGCAGCTTGATCGCGAAAACAGGCACATCCATTAAGAATTTTGCAGCAACGGAAAATGGTCAAGCGTTGAAAGTGGAAGAGGCTGACGGTCTTTACCAAATTTACCGCAGCGGCAATGTCGGCGATACGATCGAAGTCGAAATCACTTACGACATTGTAAATACCGTCGAAAAATTTGAGGATGGTGCGCAGTTTTACTGGACGTTCTTCGATCAAAGCAACGAAAGAGCGTTTGGCGATGTGATGATTAGCATCATTCCACCAGAGCCCACCAATAATACTTTGGCGCTGGGCTACGAAGCGGCTTTTCAATCTGAGCGCGTCACGAACGATGGCACGGCAATTTTCGAACTCGGTTTTGTACCCGCAGGGAAAAATGCCAATGTTCGTGCCATATTTGATCCTGCGTTGTTCCCAGGTACAACTGGCACAGACGGCACAGTTCGCAACGAACTCATCAAAGACAAAGAACAATTCGAACTTGATGCGGCGGTTCTTGCTCAACGGGAACAAACCGTAAAAGATATCGGCATTCCAACCATCGCAATTGCGGGTGCGTTATTGCTGATAGGCATATTAATAACGTGGATGCGCGCCTTTCAGCGAAAGCGGCAAATCCGCAATTACCCGTACGAATTTTTTGTACCGAAAGAATCGATGAGCATTCCGGCTTTGCTCTATTTCACAAACTCTTCTAACATGTCGCCAAACGTCGTATCAGCAGCGATCTTGGAATTGATGCGTAAAGGCAACGTCCGGCAATTAGCCGAAAATCATTTTGAATTAGTTCATAGAAAAACCGAGCATCCGCACGAAACTACATTAATCGAATTGTTATTCGACCGTATCGGCGGCGGCCGGGAATTTACGCTCGAGCAAGTGGAAGCTTTCACATTGAACGAAAGCAATCACGAAATGTACAATGCTTCCCTCACTGAATGGGCAGACAACATTCGTTCTGAAGTAAAGGCGAAAGGCTTGTATGAAAAACACTCACTATTGCGTTGGACGGCCGGCATCACAAGCTTGCTATTTATCGGACTCGCTATTTATATGGGAATTTACGCGGTCTTCCCATGGATGGCAGCTGCAATCACTTTTGCGCTTTTGGCGTTCGGCTTTGCGATCGGCTACTCACCTATCACATTCGAAGGCCACGAAATTCGCCATAATTGGCGCAAATTAAAAACTGCGATGAAATCTTTACCGGTTGAACAATGGAACCGGCTAAGTCCAGACGAAAAAGAACGGGCATATGCGTACCTTCTTGGCAGCGACCCTAAAACTGCCGAGCGGCAAGCGGCAGCATTCACTTACTCTTATACGGCAGCTGATGAGTTAAGCTTCGTGACGAACCCAATGTTCATGGCTGCAATTTTCGTGACCGCTAGTTCCACTACCAGTGCAACTGCAAGCAGCGGAATCGACGGATCTGGAGCAGGCATTGACGGCGGTGGCGGAGGTGCCGATGCATTCTAAGCCACATCTTCCGAAGTCTACACATAGGGATTGTGGTTCATTTCCCGGGAAATGATTTTTCTTCACTTTTTTTCAGCAATCGAAAAGCGCCGCTTAAAGGATAATGATTCTCC
Organism: Planococcus sp. (in: firmicutes); assembly: GCA_041553775.1. Classification (GTDB taxonomy): domain Bacteria; phylum Bacillota; class Bacilli; order Bacillales_A; family Planococcaceae; genus Planococcus. The sequence goes on along the minus strand of JBFEIJ010000071.1, from coordinate 5,273 downwards.
TTTAAACGGCGCTTTTTTAAGATTAAATTTACAGCATTTTTTCAACCACTTTAAAACTGTCATAGCATTCTTTTCGGTATCGGCCTTCTAAAAAACCTTCCAGAGCTTCTTGATTGATGGAAAACCTACGCATCACCGCATCCAGCGAATTTTCTTTGATGTGATACAAATACAACATCGTGTAAACATCGTCATCACTGAAACCCGTCAAGTAATTACTGAACTGCATTTTTCTTTTCATCTTCTTCGATAAAATCCCATTTTTCTTTCAACTTTTTGTACAATTTGTAGCCCGCAACGTATTCCTCATAATCACCAATCTGCCAATCGAATGTATCTTTTACTTCCGTGAATTGAATGTTTTCCATGAGTTATTCCCCTTTTTTCTTAAAGAATTTGAATATCCTTCTGCGGCGTCGACAAATTGAATGTGGATCCATGAAGTGAAGGTAGAAACTATACTTTCTTATACACTTTTTTGCATCGGCTCATGAGTTTTTTTAGCTTCTTTGTATTGTTTATAACCTTTGAGAAATGCGTTATAAGCTTGCAGCGTCCATTTATTTACTTGCACCATTTCCGACTGATTTTTAGTTTGTGTATTCATTCTTTCCATCTCCCCTGTAGTTGGTTTATTGAAGGCACCGGCGGTTGTTTCACATACTCCTTGAACTGTAAATTCATTCATCTTTTCTGCCCACATTGTTCCAACTCCTGCCACGACATGAACATTTCCCGCTTAACTTTCATATAATAAGGCGTGACCCAATACAATTCCTTTGGACAACTCTGAGACAACTGCAACAAATGATGAAACACTTTTTCGGAAAGCTCATATTTCTGTATGCAATTTGGCAAGCCTTTCACTTTTTCCGTTAACTGCTCCATCTTTAAATCTTCAATTTGAAACCAAAATGTTTCCACTTGCGTCCGCATTTTTCCTGATTTCAAAAATGCGATTTCCCGTGCCAATTTCGCGAATAGAGTTATGGTAGACAACCCGTTTTCCATGTGTTCATCCTTGGATTTAAGAAAGAAATAAGTAACTGATTGCTGAGGAAACAATGGGGTTTGTTTCATATCTTAGTCTCCTTTAGTTTTCAATTGATATTTGTCGAATAACACATGGCTCGGATCTAACACTTTTCCTATCAATTTAGCTGCTCAATGGTTCAAACCGGGGCATTTGCTGTTTAAGAACATGAAATGCTTCACATAGGCGTTCCACAAAATGTTCAGCCGGTTCAAACGACTCCAATAACAAGCAGCACATTTCCCGGTCCATCGTCAATTGCTGCAGATAGTTCGTGGGAAAAAGCAATTTTTGCTGCCGAAGCGCTAAAGTGAAGATGGGCACTTCTTCCTCAAGCAAGAAGACTTCTGCCATATTCACGGCTGGTCCGCCTTCTTGAATTCCATAAAAAGAGACGTTTACATTAAGGGATCTATAAAAAGTTGCCGCCCGATCTTGGAGCGTGACTTTTCGCTTTTTCTTAAAACTCCATATTCCAGAAGTGAATTTAATATCGACATTCATCAATTCGCATATTTTCGCGGCTTCTCTTGCCAGTGGATCTGTAATTGCCATTTAAATCATTCCTTTCGCATTAACTAAGATGTTTTCCATGCTATTTATATGCACTCAATACATATTACCTAGTTAAACTTTCTTCGCGTCTCCTCCCAAAAACGATCTTTTTTTACTCAAAAAACTTGCATCCTTTTAATCCCATTTAAAATTTACTCAGAATCCCGAGAATTTAATTTCAAATAATGAACCAAAAGTCACGTTACTTATAGAATACTTTTTCGCCTTTATCAAATAAAAGCATCAATATCCTCAAAAATATAACCAAATCTTATCCCATGACCTAAAAAATGTAAAGGGCATTTAAAATATTCTTTTTATTCAGAAATCTTAAAATTGCATTTTTTCTATACTCCTATAACATTATTTTTAAGTGTATCTTAGTCACTAAAAAGTTATACAAAACTTTGCAAATGCATATAAATGAATAAAAAAACACCTTGTATAGGGAAAGTCGTTTCCTACACATGGTGTTAGTCAGAAGCGAATATGTTATAGCGGGTTAAAAAATTTTTTTTACTCATTCAAAGCAATTTATAGAAAAAACCCCCTTCACATACCAGGTGTGAGGGGGTGATATCACTAGATTTTCTTTGATTAATATGAACTTTCCGCCTTAAATGTGAACGGTACATTCGCACCGCTGTATAATCCGACGTAGACATAAGCTGTACCGCCTGGAATGACGCCTGACTCATCTGCGCCTGAAGTAGCGACAGATCCAATCACTTCAAAGTTCTTATTATAGAAGAACACGTCGAAGTCATATTCCAAGTCCGATGAACCTGTCAGGTTGAACGTGTGGATGCCGTCTCCAAATTCGTTCGGCAATGTGACAACATATCCATCCAGCCCTTGCGACGTTGGTGTCGGGTTTTGCGTAACGACAAATTCGTTCTCCGTCACTGCAAGCGTCGCGCCAACATCTGCCAAGCTGCCAATTCCGGTTCCTGCATTACCTACTGAGACTGTGCCTGTTGCCACAAACGGCTCTTCAGGCTCCATGACAAGCGGTGAAATTTTCGTTTTGCCTGGTCCGAACGCTTGAAGTTCTGCCACTTGGATGTAGCCGGCTGCATTGTCCTGCGCGCTATCGACCACAAGTTTCAGATACTTCGCTTCAACTGTTTGTGCCAATTCGTATTCTTTGTAATGCAAGTCAGGTGTTGCTGGGCGCGGAATATCGGCCGTAAAGCGGCTGTCGACAATCTCCGTCCAGTTTTCCCCGTCTTCAGAAGACAATACGCGAAAATCTTGAATCGTTGCGAACCTGCCTTTTGAAATATCTTTAAAAGCACTGATGTTGATCGTGTCGATTTTCACTGACTTGTCCCCTGCTAAATCGACAACAAATTCAGCTCCTGTAAAGCCGTTTTCTTCTTTTTCGGAAGCATAAACACTCGCTTCTGTATCATCAATCGCCATTTTCACGCGATTGCTGTCTGACTCACTCGATACGCTCGCAATAGATGCCCCGTTAAATGATGAAGCCACGTTCGGTTCCAATGAAATCTTCAACGCTTTGTTCTTCCCTGTTTCCACTTGAACATCTTTCAACGTCCGTGAACCAAAGCCTTTTGCTTGGATTGTGATGTCGTAAGTTCCAGCAACCATTGGTACGCCAAACGCACCTTTTTCTGCTGTTTTTGCTACTGCACTCGTGCGGGCTTCAAATTCCCCAACGATAATGCGTACATCTTCAATTGGTTTATTCGTTGCAGCGTTGATGATCTTCCCAGCAAATAATCCATTTTTGTTTTGTGACGGATGGTTATAAGCTGGTGTTGGATCAGTATCGTTCCCGCCATTCGAACTTGCGTCAATCCCTAAACCGCGGCTTGCAAATGCTGACCATAAGACATCGTAATGGTTACCGCCGTAGCGATCTGTATCCGCTGCAAGGATGGCGTCGCGCATATCGACCATCGATGGATTCGGTGCAGAAATCGGCATTGCATCGATGACTAATTGCTCAATCACTTTTTCCCCCGCTTCTTTGCCGAGAGATGCAAGCATATCTTCTCTAACTTTCCACAGAATCGCTGCCCAAATTTCGCCATCTGCGTGTACTTCAGGTCCGATAATGTCAAACCCGATATCCCCGTATTGCAACGGGCTGTCTTCCAACGCCCAGCTGCGGATTCCGCGTTCTTCGTTGCCCGTTACGTAAGCTCCGACAACTGCACTGTCCTGCAAGCCATTTTTCATCAAGTGATGCATTGCGAACCAGTCGCCCCATGCCTCGCCCATCGAACCGGCTTGGTGGCTGCCCAGTGATTCTCCGCCAGCAACAAGTCTTGTCGATAGTGCATGAGAATATTCATGGTAGATGATCCCAGCGTCGTAATCGCCATCTGCATATTCGCCTTCAAACGCTCCCGCAATCGGCTCCCATAAGAACATGCCGCTCCATGCCGGCAGTCCGTCCGGTAGCGTCAGCATATACGCGTTGTCGCGTCCCGTGTAGGTTGGTTCTCCGCCGGAAAGTGCGCCAGCTTGAACCAAGCCCATAATCGCATCACCTTCTGATCCACCTTTGCCAAAGTTCGTCGTTTGCAGGTTCCCTGCACCTTCAACCCATCCAAGCTTATAGAAATAATCATGGAATAAATTATGATGATAGAACAAGTTCGTCGTTGCGCTGTTTACATCTTCCGCATACGAAGGAGGCGTCGTTCCGCCTTTGCTTTTTTGCCAAGCGTTTTGGAACGGGTATTTAAACTGCCCTAACGGATGAACCGGGCGCACCGCTTGATCAGCTGGCGCTAAGAAGTTGCTCCAGTTCGCAAACGAACTCGCGTTGTTCCCGAGTGTCGTCACACCCAGTTCACTTGTCGGAAGCAACCAACCATTCGGAGACGCTACTGGATCGCCTTTGAATGATTTATTGACCATCGTTCCGCCTTTTGGCGATCCCGGGTAGTTTTCGAATATTGCACCTTCCGGATTCAAATGCTGCACAAGTGAACGTTCATAGAGCCGCTCGCCTGTTTTCGCATCGATAATGACTTCTGCACCTTTTTGCAATTCTTCTATATACAGGACACGGTAAACCGGACGAATTTCATCACCTTTTGCGAATACCGCTTTTTTCACGTATTGTTTCGTCGGAAGAACTTTCGTTCCGTCAAATACATCCCAGCCATTCGTTTTGCCAAGTGCTTTTGGTGTATACGCCAAATTAGGCTGCTCTAATGACACAACTTTGTTCAAAGCATCCATTTCAGATAACGCAAAGTCGTTGATGAACGATTTCGCTTTTGTCATATTGCCGGTAACCGATAAAATCTGTCCGCTCTTGTTAACTGAAACGATGACACGGCCGCCGAAGATCGACTCGATGCCGTCGAATGATTGCTGGAACGTAACAGGCTGAAGCCCAGTTCCCGGCATTTTATAATTACGCGTCACTTTTAACGAATCGATGTCTTTAGCCGTTAAACCGAATACTTCAGCGTTGGCTTTTAACCAGCCGCGCGCGATTGTTTCTGCTGAACCTGAAGCAGGAGCTGTTAAATAGCCTTTATCTTTGACAAGCGATGATGGCGTGCCGAACATCTTGTTCCACTGAACTTTGACGCCGCTGCCGATGGAATCGATCATTTTATTTGTCGCTTGTAATTGTCCGCTCGTGGGGATTACGCCACTTAGCACATTACGCGCATCGTATAATTGTTCGTGTGTT
>JBFEIJ010000070.1:0-13993 GCA_041553775.1 Planococcus sp. (in: firmicutes) | reverse complement strand
TATAATCAGAACTTCTCCACCCGCTGCCATATCGGGTTCGATCAAGCTCGTGCAGAGCTGTCTGAGATGTTCAAACAGGCTTAATCAACATACATACAAGAAAAGGTATTTACTTATTTACACATAATTATTGACGGTCTCCTTTTTTCTTGTCCAAAAACAAATGTGGTATGTATCCATCCTATACTATGTCGTATTATTATCTAACAAAAATAATTTAATTATTAAATCAAAATGTTATTTACATAAGTTATCTAAAATGTTAGAATATTTTGTAAATAAAATGATTAGACTATCGAAATTAATTGCCGGTGATATATAGAGATAGGATGGGGTTATGATGAAGAAAATATTGATCCTAGGCGGGTTCACTCACATGATTGATGTTGTAATAACGGCAAACAGAATGGGATATTATACAATTGTGACAGACCGAGATTCAACATCACCAGCTAAAACTTATGCCGATAAAGCTTACGATATCAGTACGCACGAACTTGAAAGTTTAGTGGAAATGGCACGAGAAGAAAAAATAGACGGCGTCATTAATGCATTTGATGATTTTAATACATGGCAAGCGCAGGCGCTATGCGAGCGACTCAACTTGCCTTATTATGCAACAAAAGAACAATTGGAAATTTGTTCAGATAAAGCTCTGTTTAAAGCCCATTGTCGAAAATTTAACGTTCCTGTAATTGAAGAATATGATTTGCAGAGTTTTGTTAAAAATGCTCAAAGAACGGAGCATTTCCCTGTTATCGTCAAGCCCGTAGATAGCTACGCCAGCCAAGGGATAACAGTGTGTCACACGGTTGAGGAATTGGAAAAAGCCTATGAAAAAGCGCAGGAGCGTTCAAAAACTGGCAAAGTGATTATTGAGCGTTTTATCGATAATTCCCATGGGGTTGAAATGTATTACACCGTTAAAAATGGCAATGTTATTTTGACAGCGGCAACAGACCGATACGTATACAAGCTATCAAAAAACACTCCACCTTTACCAACCGAAACACGGTTTCCCTCCAAGCATCTGGATCATTATTTAAAGGAATTGGATGGAAAAGTCAGAGCTATGATTCGAGGGATGGGAATTGAAAATGGTCTATTGTTTATCCAATCCCTTTTCGAAAACGGCAAATTTTATGTGTATGAAATGGGCTACCGTCTAAGTGGGGAACAACATTATCAAATTATTGAGAAGCAAATCGATATCAATTTGCTTGAAATGATGTTGGACTTTCAGACTGGTGGTAGTTTGGATGTCTACCCGGTCGACCGATTCGATAATAGTTATTTAAAATTTCCTTCATGCAATTTAGCACTCTTACTAAATCCAGGGACAATTAAAGAAATTATTGGACTGGAAAATGTTCTGGAAATGCCTGGAGTCTTGACCTTTGTTCAGTCGAAAAAAGAAGGTGATTGCATAGAGGCCACAGGGAATTATGGACAAATGTTAGGCAGATTTAATATTGTCTGCCAGAATGAAGCAGAGCTAAACAATACGATTCAATTTATATATGACACACTTAAGATAATGTCGACGAATGGTATGGACTTGATTAGAAGTAGACGAATAAAAGAACTGAAATTATAAACAATAAAAATCGTTGCATGCTAAAAAAATTCTTGCAGACATCTGCAAGGATTTTTTTAGCCTGTAAAAACTTGATCGTAAGGATATCTGTAATTCTCTTTTCTAGGCTTCAGCAACAAGAAAAACAACGTTAACGGCCCGATACGTCCAATAAACATCAATGCGCTTAAAAGCAACTCGCCAATACTGCTTAATTGGTCGGTAATGCCCATCGATAAGCCGACTGTGCCAAAAGCGGATACCACTTCAAATGCCAATGGCAAAAATGGCAACGATTCTGTAATCGTCAATAAAAAGATAAAGACCCAAATGGTCAAAATGCTGATCGTGACAATCGCCAGCGACCGAATGGTGATTTCAATTCGAATGGACCGCCCGAAAATTTCAGGCTCTCTTTCCGAGCGAAGAAACGCCAATGTAGCAAGCACCACGATTATAAAGGTGGTAAGTTTAATGCCAGATGCTGTCGATGCACTGCCCCCGCCAATAAACATCAAAATCATCGTAAGCAATAAAGTCGGATCTTCCATGCCGCTATAATCCACTACGTTAAAACCTGCCGTACGCGGGGTGACGGCTGTGAAATAGGCAGCTGAAATTTTATTGCTTAGCGTCATAGCACCAAATGTCGCTTTATTATTGTATTCAAGAACGAACACCAGGACCGTGGAGAAGAAATTGAGTATGAGTGTTCCGGATACCATCAATTTGGTGTGCAGCGACCAGCGCCGAATCGATTTATGCTGGTACAAATCGAGTACAACCGTGAATCCGATGCCGCCGACGATAAACAAACTGGATAATAGAAACAAAGCAAACGGTTCGTCTTGGATACCGATTAAATTATCCGAGAACAATGAAAAGCCAGCATTGTTAAAAGCGGAAATAACGTGAAAGATACTTAGATGCAGCGCTTTGGCCAAGCCGTATTCAGGCATCCAATAGAGGGTAAGAAAAATAATGCCTACTGCCTCGACGATAAAAGCAAAAATGACGATGGACTTGGCTAGCTTTATAATGCCCCCGACTGTATTCTGCGAAAATGCTTCCCTCAAATATAAGCGATTTTGAAAGCCGATTTTCTTGCGGAACATAATGAGGACCGCAACTGCAAACGTCATTAATCCGATGCCGCCGAACTGAATCAACACAAGCAGCACCGCCTCACCGAAAGAAGTCAAAACGGACTCCGGGTCAAAGACGCTCAATCCCGTTACTGTCGTTGCAGATGTGGCGACGAATATCGCATCAGTCCATGAAATCGGTTTGGTCGTTGCAATCGGTAATTTAAGGAGCAATGTACCTAGAAAAATAAGGAAAAGAAAACTGCCGGATATTAACAATGGCGGTGGTATCTTTATTCTTTTATGGACGATGTTGAACACAGTAGACACTTCCTTAAGATGGGATGAAACTTGGTTGATTCCAATAAGTTCTAACCGAAATCGATAAGGTTAAAATTACGCTCAATTGGGCATGCTGTCAACTTCTTATGGATTGCGTGGATTTCATAAAACCTTCTACATGAATGAGAAGGAGGCAATGGTTTCGAAACTTCTTTAGCCTAAACAATTTGCTAAAAGTAGAGTCATCAAATTGATGGTCCGCGTTAGTTTGGCATCGGTCTAGGTATATATGCTAAGATGAAAGTTATGTAAACATATTTTATGAAAGATTGGGGTGTTCCATGAAAAAACTTGACCTCGAAAAACAAGTGAAATTACTAGAAGCGATGCTAGACGGCAGCCGTGTAGCAACAATTGTCACGGACCCTTCACAGGAAGACAATCCGGTCATTTTCACCAACAATACGTTTGAACAGATGACAGGTTATTCGCGCACTGAAGTAATTGGGCGCAATTGCCGGTTTCTACAAGGAAAAGAAACTGATCGAGAAGCCAAAGATAAGATCCGTAAAGCAATTGCTCGAAAAGAAGAAGTGATTGTGACATTGAAAAACTACCGGAAAGACGGCAGTGAATTCTGGAATCGATTGTTTATCAAACCGGTTGAGATTGATGGGGCATTGTTTTTTATAGGCACACAAACGGATATCAGTTTAGAGCGCGCTCAGTTTGAGGAACTTCAAGCGAGCCAAGCAGAAATTGAAGAATTGATGCTGCCGATTTTATCGATTCAAGATAAAATAGCAACCGTTGCATTAGTCGGCACGATGAGCTTTCAACGATTTGAATTATTGAAAGTAAAAGTATGTGAATATGTACAAGAAAACAGAATCGAAAACGTGCTCATTGATATCACAGGACTGTCCTGGGAAGATTCAGTGCCCCTTTTAGGATTTGTGCAAATCCGCGATGCATTGAAAATCATGGGTAGTGATTTATACATCACGGGCATTTCACCGAAAGCGGCGATAGAGCTAGTCATGCAAGAAGACCGTTCTGAAAAATTGAACACGTTTCCAACGATTCAAAAAGCACTTGAAACGGTTGGCAAGAAATAATTACGTACAATCGATTGAATTGAGCAGCAGAGCCATAGCTTCTGCTGCTTTTTTTGTTGTTGAAAAATAGCTGGTAGGACTTGGGATTAATGGTAAACTGAAAATAAAGACAACTCGACATAAAGTGGATTAATAATGACTCATTTATAATGAAAGAGGATAAACGATGAAAAAAAACTTCATGATTGAAAAGGTATTGTTTAAAGCAAGTCAATTTCAGTTGACGCGACTGGAACAAGTTGCAACTGGAAAAACGATCTTAATCACCGGTGCAAGTTCAGGCATCGGGGAACAATTGGCGTATCTTCTAGCTAAAATCGATTGCCGGTTAATCCTTGTGGCAAGACGCACCGAAAAATTGGCGGCGATAAAAGAGGAAATTGAAAAGAAGACTGCGTCAGTCGAAGTGTATTCTGCAGATTTGCGGGTGGAGCATGAATTGAAAGATTTTTTGGATTGGGTTCAAACATTACCTGGACAATTGGATTTCATCGTCAGCAATGCTGGGATATCCATCCACCGTCCGATTTTTAAGTCATTGGATCGCGGACACGATTTTACACGCACGATGGCGATCAATTATTTTGCGCCAGTGCGGCTTGTAATGTCTTTATTGCCAAGTTTAAAACAAAGCAGGGGACATGTGATCAACGTATCGACCATCAATGTGTTGATGACGCCAATGCCGCACTGGGCAGCGTATCAAGCATCAAAGTCGGCATTTGACGCATGGTTCCGCTCAGCGGCACCGGAATTAAATGCCAAAGGCATTTCGACTTCCACTGTTTACTTGCCATTAGTGAATACGCCGATGATTGAACCAACGGCTGCTTACCGTGATGTGCCTGCAATGGAAGCTCTTCAAGCGGCTAAACTAATTGGCAAGACCATGTACAGCAAACAACGGACGTGGCGGCCGTGGTGGCTGTGGCCGGTGCAAGTTGCTGCCATTTTTCTACATCAATTACCGGAAAGGCGGCGGTAACATGGCTGTGTGGAACTTACTTGCCATACTGAAAAGTTTGAACTACTTGACGATTACGAGAGCCTGGCAATTGGTGCGGTCAATCCAACAGCACGGCATAAATGCCATGTTGATTTTGCAGATGGCTGAAAAATCGAATGGCGCGCATATAGCATTAATCGACGATTTTGGCACGCGCACATATAAAGAGTTGCTTGCAGGAAGCGAACAAGTGGCGTGTAAATTAGCAACTGAGTTTCAAGCATCCCATAAAACAAAAACCGCCTTTCTTTGCCGCAATCACGCCGAATTTGTTCAATCGCTGTTTGCAGCGTCTCGAACCGGAACCACTATTTTTCTATTAAATCCCGAAATGAGCCAAGCGCAATTCCAATCATTATTGTCAATACATCAATTCGATTTACTCATAATGGATAAAGAATTTGATCATCTTGTTGCGCATTCAAAAGATCAAAATCAAAAAGTATTTTACACAGGCGAGCAGATAGCTTCACTAACTCAATTCGCATCCGACCAATACAATGAACCCATTCAGTTGAAACGGTCATCGAGCAGTAAAATCATTCTGCTGACGAGCGGCACAACAGGAAAGCCGAAAGAGGCAGCACACAAGCCTTCTTTGTTTAATTTTTTGAACCCATTCGCTGCGTTATTAAGCGAATTGGATTTACGGAAGAGTCGCGCGGTGTTTATAGCCTCACCGATTTATTACGGATACGGGATTGCCTTTTTATTCGCAGTTATGGCGCTTGGGAAAACGGCAGTCGTCCAGCAACGCTTTAACGCGGAACAAGCTTGCGCCTCCATCCGAAAGCATAACATTGACACGGTATCAGCAGTCCCGCTACAAATTGAAAAAATGATAAATCATTCTGTATCGGATCTAAGGACTTTAACTTGCATTGCATCGGGAGGCGCGAAATTGAATGAACGTTTGATCGACAGAGTAAAACAGGAATTAGGCGATGTTTTATTTAATTTATACGGCACTTCGGAAGCGGGGTTAAACATAATCGCTAGACCTCTAGACTTACAGCGAGATCCGCGCATGGCAGGAAAAGCGATAAAAGGAGCGAAGCTGAAAATCATCGAGAACGGTCGTGAAGCAGCGACTGGTCAGATTGGTCAGTTATATGCTAAAAACGGCTGGTCGATGAGCGGTAAAAAAGACAAATGGCTAGCAACAGGGGATTTGGCTTGGCGAGATGAAAATAGTTTTTATTTTTTAAGCGGCCGCGTGGACGAGATGGTGGTATCTGCTGGTGTGAACATTTATCCGCTTGAAATCGAACTAGCGTTGACGCGCCACCCATTGATTGCTGAAGCGGCAGTTATCGGTGTCGAGCATGAAGCGTATGGTCAAGTATTGAGCGCCTTCGTGCAGCCTGTAGAAACTGCCCGAGTAACTGAGCGCATGGTATCGGTGTGGCTTGAATCTCAAGTGGCCAGAATACAAATGCCGCGTGAAATTTTCTTTGTCCACGAACTGCCGCATACAGCGCTTGGAAAACCCGACAAAAAACAATTGATGGCAAATCACGTAGCACAAATGAAAGTGTGCGATGAACATGAGAAACGAGTGAATCCACTGATCACGGCTTCTGATTCATTAAGCTCATTTCACCACAGGTAAATTTTCTTTACGCCACCGGCCCATTCCGCCTTCTAAATGATACAAATTGGTGAAGTCGTTTTTCAAAAGCGTGTGGGCGGCCGCTTGACTGCGGTGGCCGGTTTTACAAATGAGGATGACAGGAGTTGATGGGGGGATGTTTTGCACAGCTTTCAACTCGTTGCCTAGCGGATAATGCATCGCGCCTTCAATATGGCCAGCCTTGTATTCGAGCGCTGAACGGACGTCAACGATCACCGGTTTTGGGGAATGCGCTAGTTGTGTGGCGACTTCTTGAGGAGACAAATTCTTCAACGATGACGGTCGACGAAATAAGTTCAATAAATTCATGATCGATGTCACTCCTTCTAAACTGTAGTTATTGAAAAGTATACCGGCCAACAAGGATTGGTGAAAGGAATGTGCATAGAAGAGTTCCGTTGTGGAGCTCTTTTTTCTTTGGAAAAGAAAAATCCAATTGAACATATAAGCATATGCTGATATGCTGTTAAAGAAAATGGATTTACAGTTACGAAAATGCTGCTGGCAGAGGAGCGGGAGTCATGGCAATGAACGTGCAAGAATTGGAAATCGAGAAAACGGGCATCGTTTTGAAATTGCTCGGTGACAACACACGGCTATCGATGATGAAAATGCTGGAAAAGCATGAGTGCTGCGTCTGTGAGTTCGTGGAAATTTTCAGCATTAGCCAGTCAGCTATCAGCCAGCACCTTCGCAAGCTGCGAGATGTGGGGCTAGTAAAAGAACACCGGAAAGGGCAATGGATTTTTTATTCATTGAATCAGACAAGTGAATTGTATGAGCTTGTCCTAAACGTTTTGGCGTTTGTACCGGACCAAGATAACCACATCAAAGAGCTTGAAAAACAGGGGCTCCGCATCCATTGCACCAACTAAAACTATGGACAGAATAGGGGAATAAACAATGACACAGAAAACCTTATATTTTTTATGCACAGGCAACTCATGCCGAAGCCAAATGGCTGAAGGATGGGGAAAAGAAATACTCGGCGACGAATGGCGCGTGTTGAGTGCAGGAATCGAAGCACATGGCTTGAATCCGAATGCAGTTAAAGCGATGAACGAAGTCGGCATTGATATTTCAAACCAAAGCTCTGATATGATCGATACGAAAATCTTGAACAACGCAGATTTAGTCGTGACTTTATGCGGCGATGCGGCTGATAAATGCCCGGTGACGCCGTCACATGTGATACGTGATCACTGGGGTTTTGAAGACCCGGCAAAAGCGCAAGGAACAGAAGAAGAAAAATGGGCCGTGTTCCAAAGCGTACGCGATGATATCCGCACACGCATCCAAAAATTTGCGGATACTGGCGAATAAATCATAGCAGTACCAAACTGAAATATATCAATTGGAAATTGACCAGTATGCGCATAAAAGCGGCAACTGGTCAATTTTTTTTTGAAGGAAATTAATGTTCTAACGAGAATGTAATTAGATGGAAACAGTTTACGGATACTTTGCTTTTGACATTCTAATAGCTTATTTAGAACACCTAAATTTTATCTTTCAGCTGCTTTCAAAGAATTCTATTATTGAAACAAAAAGGAGACTTTTGATGGACCATTACATCTGCATAACATGCGGTATTCAATTCGAAGCTATCGAAAAAGCACCGATTCATTGTAGAATTTGCAATGAAGAACGGCAATATAAAAGTCCAACTGGTCAAAAATGGACGACCTTGGCGGAAATGATAGAAGAAGGAAATTACATAAATATCATTCATCCTGAAGAAGCGGGCCTTCATAGTATTCACACGACACCTGATTTTGCTATCGGACAGACGGCGTATTTGATCGAAGGAAATAAAGGCAATGTGCTATGGGATTGTGTAACTTATTTGGATCCTACTACTGTGACAGATATCAACGATTTTGGGGGAATCGATGCAATCGCCTTGTCTCATCCTCATTATTATTCCACTCAAGTTGAATGGGCAGAAGCGTTTGACACAACAATTTACATTCACGAAGACGATAAGCAATGGGTGACGCGGCCAAGTGAGCGGATTGAGTACTGGTCAGGGGAATCGATTGAGCTGACTGATGAAGTCAAGCTGCATAGAACGGGCGGTCATTTTAAAGGAGCTGCGGTATTGGAATGGCACAAGGGAAATGAAGGAAATGGGATTTTATTAACAGGTGACATTTTGCGAGTCGCTGCCGATCGCGATTGGGTGACGTTCATGTACAGTTACCCCAATTTCATCCCGCTGCCGGCTGCTACAGTATCGCGCATGGCTAATAAGCTTAAACAACTGAATTTCGATTGCATGTACGACGCTTTTCATCGCATCATCCCGACAGGTGCAGCTGAGAAAGTACAGAAATCGGCGAAGCGCTACGTAGCGGCATTAAATGGTGAATTATTCGATACTTAAAAAGCGTGAAAATACCAGATTCATTTAAATAAATGATCTAAGGCATATTGCAAGAAAGTGACTGGGAAATAGTGTATCTTAAAGCTAGATAGCGCTTTGCAAGAATAAATGGAGCGATTGAGAAGGGCAGTTGCATCTGCTCGGCTTACATAGGGATACTAAACAAAGAAATAGGGGAGATTGTCTATGGACATGCCAAAGGAATCGGAATTGACTGCATTATTCAATACACAGCCAAAGCGCAGCGATGAGCTTGCGGAATTTTACTATGACACGACGACATTCACCACAGAAAATGACAGCCAATCGATCATGGTCGTGTTGTCACCGTTTTACAATGAATTCACGTTAATCGTCACTGAAAAAGAACAGCAAGAAACAGTTTCCACAATCAAATTGCGCTCTGTCGAGAAAATTGAAATCGTCGACAATTTATTGGCATCGTTGCGGATTATCCATGCGATATCGGAAAGCTATTACAACACGATTGAAATGACGCTCAAACCGAAATTCAAAATGGCTTTGCACGAACATTATCAGTAAATCGGAGAAAGGCGGACAGTTATGGGAAATCTATCCCCGAAACTATACGATGCGGCCATGAAACCGTTTGAAAAAAGCCGGTTTTATAAGATTCGCGCTGCCATTGCGGGTAATGCCCGAGGAAAAGTGCTCGAAATCGGTTCAGGCACCGGGGTCAATTTTCCATTTTACAAAAAAGCCGATTCGGTTAAAGCAATAGAGCCGGATAGCGGCATGCGAAAGCAGTCTGAACAGCGTGCAGCAAACGCTAACGTGCCGATACAACTATATGATGCCAAAGGTGAAGCTTTGCCGTTTGCAGAAGATGAATTCGATTCGGTTGTAGCAACGCTGGTCTTTTGCACAATTCCCGAACCGGAAAAAGCATTAAAAGAAATCCGGCGCTGCTCTAAGCAAGGCGCCGATATCAATTTCTTCGAACACGTACGAATGGACCAGAAGCCATTAGGTTTGATTCAAGACGCAGTGACACCGTTGTGGAAAAAAGTTGCGGGAGGTTGTCATCTTAATAGAGACACTTTGCATTTGATCCGCCAGTCGGGGTTGACCGTAACCGAAGTGAAGCCAATGTATGGCGGATTGTTTTTAGCCATCACTTGTGTGAATAAGAAATAAGAAAAAATTGCTCCTAAGAAGTATCTAAAAGGCCGTGCAAAGGAATTGATCCCTTTGCACGGCCTTTTATGGTGATGTTATTTTCTTGAAGCGGGTGAGGTTTCTGCCAGTCGGAAAGCTGCGACTAAACCTGCAGTGAATGGCAAGATGGCGACCAAGCCGATTGCCCACTCGATGTTGATTACATCTGTCAAAATACCAGCGAATAACGCACCAAAGGCGTAGCCGCTATCGCGCCAAAACCGGTACACTCCCATCGAAGAAGCGCGCCATTCAGGTGTAGCCACATCACTGACAGCCGCTTGTAACGTCGGATATACCATGGCAGTTCCAAGACCTAACAATACAGCACCGATCATCCAGATGGTGAATTGAGTAGTGGATAAAATGAGCCAAAGCGAAATCGCTTGCAGCCACATCCCGCCGACAATCAACCATTTACGTCCGAACCGGTCGCTTAACGCGCCGGTGAAGAGTTGGAAAAAGCCCCAGGAAGCAGGATAAATCGCAACGATGAGTCCGATTTCCGGAACCCCAAGACCTGAAGCGGCAAAGAAGATAGGAAAAAGCCCCCAGGCCATGCCATCTTTCAAATTCGTGCTCAGCCCGGCAAGCGTTACACTCGACAAGTTCTTATTTTTGAACGTTGTCGTCAGAAAGACTTCACGAGCGGTCATTTTAGGAGCGGCACTGGCATTTGCTGCTTGCAGCTTAACAAATTCTTTTGTGTCTTTCACAAGCAGCGATAACGCTAAACCGATCACGACAAGCAAAATGCCGATATAGAAAGGCTCTGGACGAGGCGAGTAGCTCGTCGCAATATAACCCGATACAATAGCCATCGCAGCAACGCCTGTATACCCTGCAAACTCGTTTAACCCAACAGCCAAACCTCGTTGGGACGGTTTGGCAATATCGATTTTCATATTGACTGTCATCGACCAGGCAAGGCCTTGGTTAATGCCAAGGAAGATATTCGCCACCACGATCATCCACCAAGCAGATGCGAAAATTACCAATAACGGCACAAACAGTCCGAAACTCCAGCCGAGCAATAACACTTTCTTACGTCCGAGTCGGTCTGCAATGGCTCCTGCGAAATAATTGATGATGGCTTTTGAAAATCCAAAACTGATGATAAATGACAATGCAGCACTTGTTGAAGCCAAGCCGAATTCCTCTTCGCCGATGATGGGGAGAATCGTTCTTTCAAGTCCAACCATCGAGCCGACAAAAAAGTTGGTCACCACGAGCAATGCGAATGTAATAATGTTTTCTTTAATACCAAATTGAAGTTTCTTCATGGGACCTCCCTAACATGCTTTTCACTTAAACTTAAAAAACAGTATTTCTCTATATTAACTTTTAGGTTGCATTGCAACAATCTATTTGCTTAGCTAAGCTTATGGAATCTGCAAAAGAACAAAAGACTGTCAGTAATGAGTTGTTCGTACAATGAATGATAAAACTTTTAATCACCGTTTTCTTAAAAATGCTATCTGTATAATAAATCATACTATATAATGGAGTGATATGTAGTTAATCATACCTGTTTATGCAGTCTTGTCTGCATATATTCAGTGAACGTAAAGGGGGATAGAAATGATTCGGAAACTATTTTCTCTCTTTTTTTCAGATGATACGCTAGAAAATCGCTTTGAAGAGAATCATCCTTCACCTACTTCAGAACAGCAACTTGGAAAAGAGGCTCAAACAGCTCGTAAATTCAAAAATATTGAGATGTTGACAAGTCAGATAAAAGATTTTAATTTCGCTGGATTCTGCTCGGTTTCAAAATTCGAATTGCAATTCACGACCGATTTTGGCGAACCGAAATCCCTCTTAACCCTTAAGCTATTGTATCAACAAGCACATTGCGATTACGATGTGGTGCTTCAGTTCGAAGACCCGCAAAGTCTAAGACTTTCTAGCCCAGCCAGATCATTTGATATTGCACTCGTCATAGATGATATATCCGATCTGCATTGGGAAGATATGAAATTTACTGTGGATGATTACGAAGAAGGAAACTTGAGTTTTTATTGCTCGGCGATTGAAGTTGTAACGGTTGCTGAAAGACCCGACTTGCAAACTAACAGAAGATATACATAAGAAATACCAGTGTAAGAAAAATAGACTCATCTAACGGGTTGGCTCGTGAAGAAGATTTAGCGCATGGGAGATGTATGAATGTCAGAATTACTTTTTTTCTTTCTTGAAAATATGGCGCTGATCATTGCGCTAATGTACCTTGGTTTAAAAATAAAAGAAGCCTTGCTTCTTGAATGGACCAATCCAGTGCGACAACGCTGGGTGACTGCCATCTTTATTGGGTTTCTGACGCTTTCTATCATGTATAATCCATTCATGTATCAAGGCATGCGTTTGGATTTAAGGGAAGTGCCATTGTTTTTCATCTCGTACGTGGGCGGTTGGCAAGTCGGTGTGTTGTCAGCAATTTTTCCAACATTTTACCGAGGGTATATGGGCGGACCAACAGTCGTATTCGGCATCATCCAATCGATTGTATTGCCGATATTTATCGGAAGCCTGTTCCACGATAGAAAACCGATAAACCAATTTTTTATCACCTTGAACATCAAAAGAATGATGGGGGCTTTTGTTTTATTTGAAGGGATTAAATCCATTTGGATGTACGCTGTTACCCCGGCAACAACTATCGTCATTTTAGGGATGGTGTTTTTTGCGGCAATTGCCGTATTCACGATGGCGTTGATCGTAAACAGCGAAAACCGCAATCTCAATCAACGGAAAGAGTTGGAATTCTACTCCAACAGAGACCCAATGACTCATTTGCCAAACATGCGCTATTTTAAAAGTCATGTCGGTGAATTAATCCAAAAACAGACACCACTGGCCATCATCATGTTGGACGTCGACTACTTCAAAGTGTATAACGACACCCATGGCCATCAAAAAGGGGACGCTGTATTGCGCTCAATTGCTCAAATTCTTAAAGACTCGACTCGTGAAGAGGATTTTGTCGCTCGCTACGGGGGAGAAGAATTTATCGTGTGCCTGACGCATCCGCAAAATAGCGAATCAGCGCTCTCAATGGCTGAGCGAATCCGGTCTAACGTCGAAGCCTTCAAATTCGAAGGAGAAGCGGAGCAGCCGGAAGGTGTTTTAACAATTTCAATGGGGATCAGCATACCTCCAGTTCATAAAAGCCTCGAAGACATGATCGAAGAAGCCGACCAAGCCATGTACCAATCCAAGCGGCAAGGACGCAACCGTGTGACATTATTTGATGGAAATGAATAAGCTAATGAAACATCCTGTTGTTATTTCAGCCAGGGTGTTTTTTTAGTTTTCTGTCCTTTTAATGCAAAGCGTTCGTAAACCTGGATGCTAATATAGCGAACGTTCGCATTCATTTTGAGACGTTTGCGAACGTTCTTTTCGGTTATTTTCAGTTGCGTTAGAAGTGTTCGCAAAAGTGTACTTTTACGAACGCTAACTTAGAAGAAGTATAATAATTTATAGTATTATCTTTTAGCTACATACTTGCAGGAAGTCTAAGCTCAGCTACAAATGATTATTTAATTTAAAAAACATGGTTTAAAAACTGAGAAAAAATTAAAACGCGAGACCGTCAATAATTATGTGTAAATAAGTAAATACCTTTTCTTGTATGTATGTTGATTAAGCCTGTTTGAACATCTCAGACAGCTCTGCACGAGCTTGATCGAACCCGATATGGCAGCGGGTGGAGAAGTTCTGATTAT
>JBFEIJ010000069.1:0-14225 GCA_041553775.1 Planococcus sp. (in: firmicutes) | reverse complement strand
TAACTGATTACAGCCACATTTCATTTTCGCCTTTCCTTGAAATGTCTTTGTATTATTTTAATTAGTCAGATAATTACATATAGTTTAATAAGATTTTTGTGAAATCCATAAGTATCTAGAAGAATAACGTCAAAAACAGTGGATAGGTTCTTTATGCCGCACTATGAATGGATAAAAGTTGGCGATAAGCATATGAGATAAAGTTATTTTGGTATCATCTCTTCCTCAAAGATGGGACATGGATTTCTCTTTCTTTTAAATAAACTGAATATTTACATAATTGAGATAAAAGTGATACTATATAGATGTTTAGCTTATTGACATTTTCCACCAGTCTTAGGTAAACACGGTTACTCAATTGAAAGGAGGAAACATAGTGACTATTTTTGAAGAAAAGAAACCCGCTGTGCCATTGGAAAAATTGGAATGGATGTACGAACAAATGGTGAAAATTCGCTACTATGAAGACCAAATGGCGGAAGTGTACATGGAAGGCAAAACCCCAGTATTTAATATCGGGGCCGGGACTGTACCGGGCGAAATGCATTTGGCTACAGGACAGGAACCAGCTGCAGTCGGCATTTGTGCGCATTTGACGAAAGAAGACACGGTGACAGCCCCCCACCGGCCACATCATCACGCCATTGCCAAAGGTGTCGATTTAAAGAAAATGACAGCAGAAATTTTCGGTAAAGAAACGGGTCTTGGAAAAGGCAAAGGCGGTCATATGCATTTATTTGATCCGGAAGTGAAATTCTCTTGCGGCGGTATTGTGGGAGCGGGCATCCCTCATGCAGTCGGAGCTGCAATGACCAGCAAAATGAAAGGAAAAGACTCGGTAGCTGTTGCCTTTATCGGTGAAGGCGCAGCTAATGCCGGTTCTTTTCATGAATCCCTTAACCTTGCAGCTGTATGGAATTTACCACTGATCGTTGTAGTCGAAGATAATTCATACGGCATTTCTGTTCCAAAAAAATCATCCACTTCTGTTGAATCCAATGATAATAGAGCTTCTGCGTATGGAATTGCTGGGGCTTATGTAAAAGACAATGATCCGATTGCAATGTACAAAGCTGCAGAAGAAGCTGTTGCGCGTGCACGCCATGGTCAAGGACCCACTATCATCGAAATCGAAACATATCGCTATTTAGGTCATTTCCAAGGAGACCCTGAATTATACCGGGATGAAAAAGAAGTACCCGGACTTCGCCAACTCGATCCGATCACCAAACTGAAAACGATGTTAGCTGAAGCAGAGAGCGTCAGTGAAGACAATCTCGAATCGATAGAAAAACGCGCTAAACAAGAAGTAGATGAGGCGTACCAATTTGCGAGAGATAGCAGCTATCCAGATCCGAAGTCTGCACTAGAAGACGTTTTCAATTCATAACACAAGAAAGGAGTCGATCATTTGTGGAAACAGCGAAAAAAAGAATGTTAACCGGCAATAAAGCGATGGCTGAAGCGATTGCACAAGAAATGGAAAAAGATCCGAATGTATTTGTGTTAGGAGAAGATATCGGTAAATACGGAGGCATCTTTGGATCAACCCAAGGATTAATCGAGAAGTTCGGCGCCGAACGAATATTGGATACCCCTATTTCTGAAACGGCATTTATCGGGGCTGCCATAGGTGCAGCGGCTGAAGGAATGCGGCCCATTACCGAGTTGATGTTCGTCGATTTTTTCGGCGTCTGCATGGACCAAATTTATAACCAAATGGCGAAAATCCAGTACATGTCAGGTGGCAACGTCAAATTGCCAATGGTGCTAATGACCGCAGTGGGCGGTGGCTATCGAGACGCTGGCCAACATTCGCAAACCTTATATGCAACATTCGCCCATATGCCGGGGATGAAAGTCGTTGCACCGTCCAATCCATATGATTTAAAAGGAATGATGGTGTCAGCGATACGCGATGATAACCCGGTGGTCTTTATGTTCCACAAATCACTCCAAGGGCTTGGCTGGATGGAGCAGCTCGATGTAGCCGTTGATAACGTGCCAGAAGAATCCTATACCGTTCCATTGAACAAAGCCAAAGTCGTTCGCGAAGGTAAAGACATTACGATTGTTGGTATTCAAATGATGACCCATTATGCGGTCGAAGCAGCAGAGCGACTTGCCAAAGAAGGCATCGATGCAGAAGTCATCGATTTACGCTCACTGGCCCCGATTGATAAAGACACCATCTTGGAGTCTGTCAAGAAAACACATCGACTCCTCGTCGTTGATGAAGATTACCTGTCTTACGGGATGACCGCAGAAGTCTCAGCGATTGTTGCTGAAGAAGCATTTTTTGAAATGGAAGCTCCAATCAGTAGAATCGCCATTCCAGACGTTCCCATTCCGTACAGTGGTGTGTTGGAAGACTTTATCATTCCTGGACCGAATAACATCTACGAAAAAGTGAAAGAAATAATGGAAGAAGCTTAACAGGCATACAGGAGGTGCGAGAATGTTCGAAGTCCGATTGCCGCAGTTTGCGGATGATGTGGAAGAAAGTTTGATGGTGCTATGGTTTGTATCAGAAGGCGATTTCGTGGAAAAAGGAGCTCCATTAGTGGAAGTCCAAACTGAAAAAGCTGTGTCTGAAATTACAGCCGAAAGCAGTGGAACCGTCCAGGAAATCGCGGTTAAGCGAGGTGACTCCGCAAAAGTCGGAGACGTGCTCGCAAAAATCGATCCTGATGGAACTGCTGGTGAAAAAACACCTGTTCAAGAAGAATCGACTGCATCAGAAACAAATCATAGACCAAGTTCAGTTGAACATGATGCCAGCAGCTTTGTCCGAGTTTCACCTAGATTGCGAAGACTCGCGAAAGAGCTTGGCGTTGACTTGGACTCTGTAAAAGGCACTGGGAAAAATGGCAGTATTACGGAAGAAGATATACGAGATGAATCAGGACTATAAGAATTCAGTCTATACTCAAAAAATGATGCAACGCTTGAGTATTTCGGATATTGTTACAAAAATTCAAAAGACAAGAAAAAGCGGAGCCCCTTTCGGCCCCGCTTTTTCCTCTACTAGTTTCAAATTCATTCACATCATCAGTTGCGTTGCATTTTAATATTATCAAAATAAGCTTCCCAAGATTGATGCGCTCGACCTGCAGCTTCGTTGTAATGGCTTGGGTTATTAGACTTCCCTTCGCGGATGCCTTGATAAATGCCGGCCACAACCGTACCGATAAAATCACCCAACTCGGCGATCCGTTCTTCTTTGAATGTTTCCACACTTATTGGCGTATATGTTAAGTGCGTATCAAAAGCAGCGTTCAAGTAGTCCGCAAGCTCATACTGTGTAATGGCTCTTCCGTGGAGGTTGTAGATGTTCGAATGATGATGGTCTTCTACAAGCATGTTCGCGTAAGCATAAGCCAATTCAGTCCTTGTCGTATAGCCGCATTTGCTGTCTCCTGCGCAATTTCGAATCCCGCCTTCTTCGATATAAGAGTCAATGTATTCGACATCAGGCTCGATGTATATTCCGTTGCGCCCGATCACCCACTTTAAGCCGCTATCCATGACATCTTGTTCCGTTTGCCGATTACTTTTCACAATCGGCGAAAATGCAGTCCCTTCTTCCGCCCCTTGGATACTCGTGTAGACAATTTTCTTCACACCGCTCTTTTTGGCAGCTTCGATGACGTTGCGATGCTGGGGTATCCGCTTGTCCGGTGCATCCATACCCGATACGAGCAATAGCACATCAATTCCTTCGAGTGATGTTTCCAGCGCTTTTTGATCCTCATAGTCGCCTGGCCGCACTTCGATACCCAAATGTGCTACTTTTTCGGGTGTTCGTGCAAGCCCAATTACATCGTCTTTTGACAATAAAGAAATGGTTGCTTTGATGATTTCTTCCCCTAATTTGCCATTTGCGGCCGTTACTGCGATTTTCATTTATTCATCCCCCTCCATATCTTTTGTCGGTCATTATTTATTGAAGTCTTACCCATTATAAACTATTCCACTTGGATGCTCTCAGCCGCAAATTCTTTCTACTCGATTGGCCGTATTTCTTTTTGCTCCTGAAAGTAGAAAACGCATTGGAATACACTTAAAAATGGATGGTATACTGGACTATGGTAGAAATACGACAGAAAGGAGATGGTGGATAGACATGTTGCGGTCCTTCCGTTTCAATGGCAGCCGAATTTTAAAAACCGGAATCGCCATCTTTTTAACAGCCGTTATTTGTGAATGGTTCAACTGGCCGCCCGTATTCGCTGTCATCACGGCCATTGTGACGATTGAACCCACGGTGAGCGATTCGATCAAAAAAGGACTTGTCCGCTTCCCAGCGTCCGCAATCGGTTCCGCATTCGCTGTTTTCTTCATAACCTTCTTCGGGAACTCCCCGATTACGTATACACTTGCTGCGATGGCAACGATTCTCGTCTGTTTCAGACTCAACTTGCACGCTGGTTTACTTGTGGCCACATTGACATCTGTCGCGATGGTCGAAGTGATCCACGATAATTTCTTAATCGCGTTCTTTATTCGCTTAGGGACCACAACGATTGGATTGCTTGTCTCTACCGCTGTGAACATGCTTGTCTTCCCGCCCGACTACCGGAAGGACATTCAAAAAAGCATCCAACGCATTGGCGAACGGGCAGGCAATATGCTGGAACACACATTCCGAACAATTTTGTTCGACGGTGACAAAAATCGCCAAAAAGAGCAATTGATCGTGAAACAGCTGATTACGGATATTAAAAAAACCGAAAAATTAATCCATTTCCAGCGCGATGAAGCCAGTTTGTATCCTTGGGTTCGCGACAAAGAAACGGAACTTCAAATGGCGGAAAAGCAATTGCTCTTTTTACATAACCTGGAGTTTCATTTAGACGCGTTACTTTATATCCCGCTGCACGATATTGCGTGGACTGACGCTGAGCGGAAAATCATCATGTGCGCCGTTACCGAACTGGCGAATGATTTGAAGCATTCCATCGACTACGATCACGAAAAGCATCAAGACCAATTAAAAAACATCACTGACTTGTTTTGGGAGAACAGCATCAGCAAAACGGCAAGCGATGCCATGCGCCCTACTCAATTCCCGCCTGAGTTCACGATCCTGTACGAATTGATTACGATTTATGATTTGGTCGATAAGTTCTTTGATCCAGGCAGTGTGAAGATTGCGGATGGAGCGGCAAAATGAAAAAAGGCAGAACTTTGCGATGGATTTTCGCAAGGTTCTGCCTTTCGTATTTCTAGAATGGTATCGCTGCTAATTCAGAGCGCCTTTAACTTGAAGACTTCTCTTCTTTCAATCAGGTCCGCTGTGTTCGTGCGGTATTCCTTGTAATGGTCGGATTCAACATGGGTCTCCAACGCGGCTTTGTCTTGATACGTTTCATGCAGAACGAAGGTATCGTCTTCAATCGATTGATGGAGAACATAGTTTAGGCAACCCGCTTCTTGGCGGGAAGCTTCCATCACTTTGTCCAATTCCGCACGTAATTGACTTTCCATGTTTTCCTTCGGCTTCAAGATTGCTGTAATGACGATAGCGTCCATCGCTCAGTTCGCCTGCTTGCTTCTTTTATCCAATGCTTTCACCAATTCCTCAGCCAATTCTTCCGCAGAGAACGGATCGCGTCCAGTCACTAGTTGCTCGTTGCCCCATACCACTTTTTTATCGGCGGTATAATTTGCAACTTCGCTCATTTTGCCTTCTAAGCTGAACGGCAGGATTTCAGGAAGTCCTTCAGGTTCAACCTCTTCCGGATACCCGGTTACGTCTAAGCCATCAATGATGCTCTTGCCGTCCGGACGAATTGTCCAGACTAACGGAGCCGGTCCGTGGCAAACAGCTGATACGATATTGCCATTGTCGTAAACGGTATTGATGATGTTGCGCAGCTCTTCGCTTTCCGCTAGGTCATACATCGCTCCGTGGCCGCCAACGATGAATACTACGTCATAGTCTGCTGCATTAACTTCCGAAAGCGGTGTCGTATTGTCCGCAATCCCTGACTCATACATTTCTCTGTATTTGCCTTTTGGGTCATACTCTTCAATGAGGCTGACTTCATCAAGCTTCGCTTTGCCGCCTAGTGGTGAAGCAAGGTCCACTTGATGTCCGGCGTTTTCTAAGATTTCCTTCGGTGCGAATAATTCTTCCGCCCACCAGCCGGTTTCGTAGTTGTTTTCTTTGTCCGTGTGTCCACTTGATAAGACTGCTAATACTTTTGCCATGTTTAATTTCCTCCTCGAATTTATAAATCGTCTTGGTATTAGGTGTTCCCGATTGGTTCCTGGTTTAAACAAAACTGACAAGGGAGACAATTCTTGAATTTCGATTCTTTACGTATTATAAAAGGGTTTTGATTTAGTTAAATCTCTTCTTTATTTAATTGCCAACGTAGTATAGTTGAACGAGAACTTCAATTAAGTCTTCTTGTTAAAAGGCAAAGACTTGAAAAGGAGATTAGCAACTATGCACAATAAATTTTCAGCAATGAATGTTGAAATCATGACTGAGCGGCTTCACTTGAGTTTCTGGGAAGAATCAGACGCCTCCTGGTATAGGGAACTCGTGGGAGAACGTGGTGTTGAAATGCCAACTCCGGAAGAAGCTCAAAAACACGTCATCCGTTTACGCGAAAAGGCATGGGATAGCGGAATCAGTACATTGACAATACGGCGCAAAGTTGATGGCGATAGGATTGGCTATTGCGGATTAATCATTGGGCGCTCTACTCTAGAAGAGCCGGAAATTGCTTATGAATTGTTTCAAAAGGTGCACGGAAACGGATATGCAACGGAGGCTGCATCAGCAATAGTCGAAGCTGCAGCTGCCACAGGGCGGAAACGTCTATGGGCTACTGTAGGCTCTTGGAACACCCCTTCGTTTCGGGTTCTTGAAAAGCTTGGTTTCACACGCCAGCACAGTAAGTTGAAAGAAAATGGCGAAGAAGTTGTCTGGAATATGCGTGATCTTTAACCAGTCAATTTTTCAATGCTTGGTAGACTGTAGGTAGAAAATTGACTGGAGGGATTATGTTGTTGTTTCAAAATGGGCAGTTGAAAGTACGAAAGTTAGAGGAACGAGATGCTCCCCTGTTAGCGAAGTGGCTTTCAGACCCGGCAGTTCTTGAATTTTATGAAGGAAGAGACAATCCTTTCGATTCAGCCAAAGTTCATCAAGCGTTTTTTTCGGCCGACGATGACGAAATCAAATGCATGGTCGAGTTTGAAGGGCACGAAATTGGATATATTCAATTTTATCCAGTAGACGATGCAACGAAAAAAGACTATGGATATCCTGATGAGACCATTTACGGGGTAGACCAGTTTATCGGAGAGACCGATTATTGGAATAAAGGAATTGGAACCTTACTCATTAGCTCCATGGTTGCCTATTTAATCGAACAGAAAAAAGCAGACCGTGTAGTTATGGATCCCCAAATCCGAAATACTAGAGCTTTAAAATGCTACGAAAAATGCGGTTTTGAAAAAGTGAAAATCCTTCCGAACAATGAGTTGCACGAAGGGGTCTATCAGGACTGTTGGTTGATTGAATATAATAAATGACTTTTCAAGTAACGTACCTTTTAATTTAATGCATAACAAAAAATCTCAGTTCAATGAACCGAGATTTTTTGAATGCGAATCGAATTTTTTCTACGAAGCATAGTAAAACTCGCTTACCCTGCACGCCCTGGAAACAGACTCTTCCCGTTCTTGCCGAACCGCCATACAGCGGCAATCACAAAGATCACGATTCCAGTTATAAGAACGCCTTGAATCGCAGTAGACATAGCCGGATCGAGACTTCCGCTCGCATACGAGCTATAGATGCCGAAGAAGGCCCAAGCGATTGGAATCGGAAACGCCGCGTTTTTGAAACGCGCCAAGTAAAAGAGGACAAATGCAATGGCAAGCCCCAACACAATCATCGTCCAGATCGGATCGGAAATCCCGAAGCCGTTCCATTCCAGCTGCACCAAAAATAGCGAGATATTGACCATCGTTGCGATGAACACCCACGAACCATAGAACGTAAAGCTAAGCCCTGCAAGTGTCGATGGAAATTCAAAGCGATGTTTATAGATCCGCTCCACAATGATGAGCAACGAGAACAACATCCCCAAAATCAGCAGTGTGGATATGCCCAAGCGTTCAAACGAAAACGCAAAAATCCACGCCATATTGAGAAGCGAACTCGCGATAAACAACGGGGAAATCAACAGAACGAGCTTGCTGACTTTCGCATCTTTCCGTTTAACGAATAAATAGATCAACGTAACGAGCAGCAAACTATAAATGACGCCCCAAATCGAAAACGTAAACGGCGCTGGCGAAATGAGCGTCGTGTATTTGTCCGAGATGTCTTTTTGGCTCATCCCATTAAAAAAATCAGATGATCCGAGAGAATTGATGCCGAGTGTTAAAAAATAAACGACCAGATTCAAAACGGTGAAAATGGTTGTTTTTTTATGCGTATTTGCTTCCATCTTGCCTTCATCCCCCTCTTTAAAATGATTCGTTTCCCTCACAAGAGCTCGTCCCCTTTTCGCTTCTAGCCCCTTGTACCAATCAATTGAAATTTCTACTTCAACCCTTTTTTCAGCCATTTCGCCGTTGCGGTTTTCGATTCGAGCATTTTTTTCGGCGTTCCTTCAAACAACACTTCGCCGCCTTTTTTCCCGCCGCCAGGTCCCATTTCAATCACCCAGTCGCTCGCAGCGATCATGTTTAAGTTGTGCTCGATGATGATGACCGAGTTTCCTTTGTCCACAAGGTTTTGGAACACGTCCAATAAAACATCATTATCTTTTATGTGCAGCCCCAACGAAGGTTCATCCAATAAATAAATTTGACCTTCTTTTTTCAAGTGGCTCGCGAGTTTGAGACGCTGGACTTCGCCTCCGCTTAACGAACTGGTCGTCTGGCCAAGTGTCAGGTACCCCAAGCCGACATCTTTTAAGGTATTCACCTTTTTAACGATTTTCGCCATATTTAAATACTGATTGGTTTCGTCAATCGACAGTTCTAAAATTTCCACGATGTTTTTTCCTTTAAAGCGATAAGACAACGCTTCATCTGAATACCGCGTCCCTCGACACGCTTCACAAGTGACGGTCACCGGATCCGCAAATGCTACATCCGGCGTCGTCACGCCTTTGCCTTCACAGACAGGGCACGCGCCTGTTGAGTTGAAACTGAACAATCCTACAGGCTGGCCGGTTTCTTTCGAGAGAATCGACCGAATGTCATCCATAATTCCCATATAGGTGGCGAGCGTCGAACGGCTGGATGTGCCGATGCTCGCTTGCCCTACCGATATGGTCTCGGGATATGTTTCTGTAAAAGCGCCAAACATTAACGAACTCTTACCGGAACCGGATACGCCGCACACCGACACCAACACATTTTTTGGTATTTCCACACTTACATTTTTTAAGTTGTTGGCATTGGCATTTTTTAACGAGAACTTCTCTTGTGCTTGTCTCGGCTTTTGATTAATTGTCAATTGATGATCCAGATCGGTGATTGCTGAAGCTTGCTTCAAGCCTTCCTGCTCACCTTGGTACACCACTTCTCCACCGCTCACACCAGCACCTGGGCCCATTTCGATTATTTCATCCGCCGTTTTGATGACGGCTAAATTGTGTTCAATCACGACGACGGTGTTGTAATTGTCTCGCAGGCTTTTCAACATATGCGTCAACATCTCGATTTCTTCCGGATGCAGCCCGGCACTCGGTTCATCGAAAATATACGTGATGTTGTTCAAACTGCTGCCCAAATGACGGGCGATTTTCACGCGCTGCGCTTCTCCGCCGGACAACGTACCCATTTTCCGCGACAGACTCAAATAACCGAGTCCCAAGTCCACCAATTGCTTCACACTCGGCAACGCTTGCTGAGCGATTGATGTTCCGACAGGGTCTTGTATTTTCGTTAGTTCACCCAGCAGGTCCGTCATTTCCAAGCGGTCGTAATGGACGATATTCAAGCCGTTGATTTTGCATTCGAGCACTTTCGGATTCAATCCCGAACCTTCACAAGTCGGGCACGGCGTATGTGTCGTCATCGCCAGAACGTCTTCCTGGGACGTTATTTTCAATTTCGAGAGGTCCCGGTTAATGTACAAGCGGATAAACCGGGGAAGGATGCCGTCCCATTCAATATCCCGATTGCCGACTTTGTAATAATAAGTACTAAATGCCCGCTCACCTTCTCGCGGTCCGTAAACGAGCAGATTGTATTTTTCTTCCGAGAAATCTTTGATCGGAAGATCGGGGTCGAACAACCCGCCGTCCACCATCCATCTGCCCTGCCATCCGGGTGGCGCCAGTGGCTTGAATCTCACGGCAGATTCCCTGAGGGACTTCGAGTGATCGATGAGTTTGTGAACATCCGGCGCTACGATTTCTCCGTAGCCGCTGCATTCCGGGCAGTTGCCGAAAGAACTATCGCTCGAAAACTCGGCGGCTGAGCCGATCGACGGGCTGCCGATCCGTGAGAACAAGAGTCGGATCAACGGATCGAGATCCATATATGTGCCCACCGTCGAGCGGGAATTGCCTTTTACCGGTTTCTGTTCCACGACCACCACCGGGCTTAAATGCTGCATCAAATCCGCATATGGACGCTCGTATCTCGGCATCTGATGCCTGACATACAGCGGGTAATTCAATGTCATTTGTCGTCTGCTTTCTGTCGCTAAGGTATCAAAGACGACAGAACTTTTCCCTGAACCGGAAAGTCCGGTAAACACGTTGATTTTTTCTTTAGGAATATTCAAATCGACGTTTTTCAAATTATTTTCTTGAAGACCTCTTAATATGATTTCATCTCTTTTATCTGCCACTTTCATGCCCTCCTTTTCCAATCAATTCACGAATAATTCTAAGTGTATATGCTTAATATAGGAATCATCTAAAAAATATTGATTTCTTGTGTGAAACAAGGTTTCCGCACATCTCGACAAGCATACGAAAAACGCATCTTTTTTATGGATTATCGGTCACTATAGTCGATTCACTTAACAGCGTACAGTAATTGGATTCCCTTTTTTGGCCTGTCTCACACAACCGGATTAAAAACAACGCTGCCAATAAAACATGGGACGCAAAAAACCGCGCCGAGAAATATTGATTTTCTCGAAGCGGCGATGCTTGTGTTATAAATAATCGGGTCTTGTCAAAATCGTTTAACACGGCTTCTTTTCCAAAGGTGATAGAAATCTATCAGCATTTCACAATCGTCCGTCCTAGATGCTGTCCGTTTTTGATTGCATCAATAGTGCCCGGCACTTCTTCCAGTGAAACCTCATCCACCAAAGTCGTATCAGCAATGTTCCAGTCATTCGCCATTTTCGCCCAAATTGCCGGACGCTTTTCGATTGGCACATTCACGGAATCGATGCCAAGCAAATTGACCCCTCGCAAGATAAATGGCAAGACCGTTGCATTCAGCCCCACACCGGCCGCCATGCCGCACATGCTCATGCTGCCGCCGTAGGAAATCTGCGGAATCAACACAGAAGCTACGTCGCCACCGACCGTATCTAAAACATAATCATATTTTTCTTTATTCAACGGTTTTTTGGAGTCGCTTAGATCATCCGGGAAAATCACAGTATGCGCACCGAGTGATTTCGCGACTTCCACTTGAAGGTCTTTTCGCACCAACGCCGTCAGTTTCGTATAGCCAAGTTTGGCCAATATTTGCAGCGCAACACTGCCGACGCCGCCCGTCGATCCTGTCACCAAGATTTCCGGATTGTTTTTCGGATCCATGTCGTTTTGTTCCAATGCCAAGATGGAAAGTGCTGCGGTGAATCCAGCTGTCCCGAACACCATGGCGTCCCGCAAACTTAAATTCTCAGGCAACGCCACAACCCAATCCGCAGGCACCTGGGCATATTCAGCGAATCCGCCTGTGTGGCTCATCCCCATCGCAAAACCGGTGACGACGACTTCCTGCCCTTCCTGGAAACGAGAATCCGCCGACCGGACAACCGTACCGCTCAAATCGATGCCGGGAATCATCGGGTACTCCCGAATCACGCCGCCTTTTTTCTGCACCGCCAACATGTCTTTATAATTGATCGATGAATACGCCACTTTGATGAAGACATCCCCATCACTTAATCGGTCTTCACCTATTTGTTCCACGCCGTATGTAATATCATCTTCCTGTTCTTTAATGACAATCGCTTTAAAAGAATTCATGTACATATCCCCTCCTTCTTTACCTCTTCCCGAAATGGCTTTGCGGTGAACCTGACTTGCTGTTAAATTTTGGAGCAAGGATAAATGGCTGTACAGTCATTTCTAAGTATTTTAACTGTATAGAAACGATAAAACTTAAGAATAACTATTAATTTGAATTAAAAATACCGATTTGAGAAACATTCAACCTCTCAAAACGGCACTTGTACTTGTACGTCGTTTGCCTAAATTTGCGATTTTAGTTACCCACTCACGACTTAAAAATTTTGTCGCCAACTTGTACGCACTTTTTTCATCAGCACAATTTCATCAGCTAATAAATTCCTCCACACCTTCAATTCCATAGATCAGCCAGTAAACAAGTTTGGCTTCATCCATCGTGCCTTCCTGTAAAACAAGATGACCCGGAAACGCACCAGGCTCCTCACCCTTTTTCAACATGGCAAAAAGATGCGGATTACGGTTTTTGATGAATTGCTTCATCTCTTTTCGTTCATCCGGTCGAAGGTTGCCTGTGTGCAAGTCGGAGAGATAATGAAAATACATGCCGATTCCAGTATTCTCCTCCAAAGTAAAATCATCCGTAAGCTTGTCTGCTTTATCCCACTCTCCTGCATGAAGATATGCGCTCAAAAGCAGCCATTTCGCACCTTGATGATCGCTCGGATTCATCGTCATAAGCTCTGTCAGCTGGTCGATTGCTTCTTTGTATTCCCCTTGTCTAATCAGCCAAGCACCATAGGAAAATAAAGCCCGCAGAAACGGACGATTCGGAATATAGCCCCAAATTGTTTCAAAACCATCATCCAAAGTCTTGTATCCAGTATTCAACGCAGTTAAATACCGAAGTCTTTTTGCTACTGGATGTTCTTCATATTCCACCGCCAATAAATTTGCATCTACGTTTTTCGCATCAGCATCAAGCGCTTCACGCACGAAACGTTTGCGCTGCTCGCCTTCCGTCACATATGCTTTGTAGCAAAGCAATTGTGCTCGTTCCACATCGGTTTTCGGCGTGTAGTGCTGATTTTTCTGCAGCAAAATCTTATTGATTTCAGCCTCCGAACTGGCGTACATCGTTTTCATCAGCATTTCCCACAACGCCCGTTCCGTCATCCACGGATTCGTTCCCATCTCCGTCACGATGATTGGCGACACCGGGGCGTCCTGACCAAGAGTCTGATCCACTCTTTCGAGGACAAACTCCTCGACCATGTCTGCATACTTCGTTAAAGTGCCGACCGATGTGCCTAATTGTTTGGCAATCACTTGCCTAGGCACGTATACGCCTTCGAACAAACCGAGATTGCTCGTTGCCTGCAAGATTCCCGCCGCCACGCCTTCCGGTTTCCGTGCCGTTAAAGGAGCTTCCTTCAGGAATGTAAAAGCAATGCCTTCGATTGCGTCATTTTCCAGACCATGGTTATCAACAAAACCGCTGACCAGTGCCATGATTTCTTTCTGTAAATCGGTTAAATCCAGATCTGGAGCCGCCCCCGCAAATGACCGGTATAATTCCAGCGAATCGTTCACTCCGTCTTTTAAGCGGGCTGCCAGCATCTGCACTAACTTCTCGTTGGTCCCGAGAATTGTAATCATTCCTTGCAGCGCTTGCAGAAGTGATTTGCCGTTCCGTAATCGCGGTAGCACGAGGCCAAAAAACCACTCGCCCGGTTTTTCCCCACCGATTTCTTCTATTAGATGTATTTCACCTGTTCCATGCTCGCGAACATAGACAACATCTTCTTCGACTTTCTGAATTTCCGCAAGCAGATAGAAAGGCTCTTTCCAAAGCCTCAGCACATCCAGTACCCGCTGCCGCTTCTGAGTTTTCATTTTTCGTTCGATGAAATCGCGCCATATATCCGAACTATCATGGAAAACAAGCGACTCAATCGCAAGTACCTCAATCGTTTGACGGCCAAAGCTAGTTGATAACATCGACAGCCATTTTGATACACGCTCATTCAATTGATGTAACTCTTTCGGGTCAATTCCGACCTCTATAAATTCCATTAG
>JBFEIJ010000068.1:0-14419 GCA_041553775.1 Planococcus sp. (in: firmicutes) | reverse complement strand
TTTAGGGGGTAAATGTTCATGGGTAAGAAGAATCAATATCCCGTCTCTTATACAATTTGCAGCAACACATATGCGCTGCTTCCGTATATGGACGGCCACCGGCTCTTGACACGGGTCATCGAAGACCGCAGCGAATTTATCGTAGAAGAATCTGTTTATAAAATTATTAGTGCGTCATGCAGATTTTACAGAGGATCTTTAGAAAGCGCCACGCTTTATTCCCAGAAAGCGATTCGGGTCAAACACAAACCTCCTGTTATCATCGGGGAGTATTACGGCACCCCGCTGATTTTCTTCCCTACTCATTCACCGAAAAATCGAGATTCCGTTTGGTTCAATTTTGATGCGATTGAGTTGATCGATAGTGATGATATCGTCAAAGGAAGTCTGATCCATTTGAGCAACGGAATCACTGTGCCACTTGATGTATCGCCGATCGCACTCAGAAATCAGCATTCATTTGCCGGTTCCTTGCGCCGTTTTTTTAGAAATTCTCAACAAATCCATAAACAACAGATGGTCTATTTGACGAAACGGCGGTACCCACCCCGCAAGCAACACCCAATGGACTGATCACCGCCATACGCTGAACCTGGCTGATTTCCCTAGACAATTGCCGGACTCATTCAAATTTCGCGATGCGCCATTGCTAAATAGAGTCGCAGCAGCTCTTCCACTTGGTTGCGCAGGCGCAGATTCAAATAGCGCCTGTGATCTTCATAACCTCCGTGGTAAAAAACATATTCAGTAAAGGTATCATCGCCTGTTCCCTTCAGCATTTTCATATGCTGTTTGCGCATATGGATGTTCGTTTCCTTCAGTTCCTTCTGAACTTCCCGGATCGCTTTATCCACTAATTCAATATACGGCCTTTTCAATTTAAAAGACTCTTTTTCGAATATTGCGCGGTCCCGCTCCAGAACGATCAATAACATCGGCAAATACATCGCTTTTTCAAAATAGACGATTTCCTCTTGTGAGATTAACGGCATGCTTAACACCTCCTCAAAAAGGGAACGTTTGTTCTTATATTCATTTTAGCGCCATTTTTTGAAATTGCAATAGCCTCTATTAAATAATCATCGCTGCATTTTTACATAAAATAAGAGCTGTGCGGCATGTCTAAAGACATTCCGCACAGCTCTTATTCATTTAATGGAACGGTAAATCCATAACGATCCGACAAAAAATACAGAGGAAGTCCATAAAAATGGTTCATGCCAGAACCAGATCGAAACCGAAATTCCTGCGAATGACAGAATCGTGAAGATGCCCGCGAACATTCGGCTTTGCAAATCGCGTTCATGCTGTCGATTGCGCCCATCTCGGTTCTCGATGTAATGACG
Organism: Planococcus sp. (in: firmicutes); assembly: GCA_041553775.1. Taxonomy (GTDB): domain Bacteria; phylum Bacillota; class Bacilli; order Bacillales_A; family Planococcaceae; genus Planococcus. The sequence continues at coordinate 13,073 of JBFEIJ010000068.1, read as the reverse complement.
CATCCGTTCCGGCTCTTCCAAGTAATTGATGACTTTTTGCGGCAACACCCGGAACGGTCCTGACGCATTGAGCAACCAGCGCAATACATCGCTTTTGCCAAAGACCCGCTTGCCTTCTTTTTGAGTCGATGCCCATTCAAGAACACGGGGACGCGCTAATGCCAAAAGGTCGATACCCGGGTCTAGCACATTGAGCACACCGACAAAAATTGAAGCGGCGCGACCGAAAAATGCAAACTCGGCCGGCAGCTGTACTGGCTGCGTCCGAACAATATTTTGCATGTCTTTAAACAACCGCTCAACAACCAAGCTGTCCATCTGCATCAACTCGTCTGATTCATAGGCGGCGACCAATCGCGAAATGGTATCAGCTAATAACCCTCGGTCAGCTTCCGGCAATAAGAACCGCAAATCTTCAAGCGCATTTAGAACCAGCTCATAATTTTTGAAGATAATCCCTTCCGCAATCTGCAAGACAGCTTTCGAATCCGCTTTCGTGATTGTGCCCGTCATCCCGAAATCAATCAGCACGATCGTGCCGTCGGGTTTCAGTAAAATGTTTCCACCATGCGGATCTGCGTGGAATTGACCCCCATATAAAATCTGTTCAAGGAATAGGATGAACAGCCTCTCCGCAATTTCACGACGATTAAGTTCATGTTTTTCGATAAATGCCAAATCAGTGATGCGTGCGCCTTCGATCCATTCCATAACAAGAACACGGCGTGTCGATAAATCATCGAAATAAATCGGGAAACGGATGCCGTCCATTTCAGAAAAGCGGTCCGCGAATGATCGGCCATTTTGCAATTCTTGAAGAAAATTCAATTCCGCTCCAATCGTTTCCGTCATTTCCCTGAACAATTGATTGAAATCGATTTGCTTCGTAAGCGATGTAAAGGTCTTCATAAACCAGATGACAATGCGCATGGCTTGAAAATCCGCTCGCAATAACCGCTCTGTTCCCGGGCGCTGAATTTTCACAGCCACAATTGTGCCGTCTTTCAACGTGCCTTTATAAACTTCCCCAATCGATGCAGAAGCAACTGCCGAGTCCGACAATTCCGCTAAATAGCTGGAATACGGCGAATTCCATTCTGTTTCCAAAACGGAAATGATTTTTTCGCGCTCTACTGACGGCACACGGTCCGTCAATCCTTCAAGCTCCTCAAGAAAAGACTGCGGCATAATATCAGCCCGTGTAGATAGGAATTGCCCCATCTTGATCATTAACCCGCCTAGTTTCAGCGCTAGAACTTTGTATTGCTTTGCTTGTTTGGTCACCAAGGCGTTCCATTTCTCCTCAACGAGAGGATTCCAAGCGCCGCGATGACGCCGCTGGAACAGCATGGATTGCGTATAAAATTTAACGGCCATGAAGACGATGCGGTATATGCGAATGAACGAAAACTGATTCATGAGTGCGTGTCCCCCTCTATGCGCTTAATTATAGAGTCTGATAGCGCAATAGTCCAAAAAATGGTATGTTTTTAAAAGAAGGAAATAGTTTAAGGGGGAGAAAAATGGACACAATTCATTACGAACAACAAGGGAACCTTGCGTTCATCACATTGAATCGTCCGGATTCAATGAACGCTTTCAATTACGATATGTTAGCGGAGCTCGGTCAAGTGGTTGAAGCAATTCGGATCAACCCGGACATCCGACTTGTCGTATTCACAGGCGCAGGGGAAAAAGCATTTAGCGTCGGTGCTGACTTAAAAGAACGAAAAACGCTGACTGAACAGCATGTAAAACGCAATATCTATAAAATTGGCGAAGTTTTCTCAGCTGTTGAAAATTTGCCGCAGCCGACAATTGCCATGATCAATGGCTTTGCATTCGGCGGCGGTATGGAACTTGCGCTTGCTTGTGACTTCCGCATCGTAGTCGACGATACTTTGCTCGGTTTAACAGAAACGAGCCTTGGCATTATTCCAGGAGCCGGCGGCACACAGCGCTTGCCTCGATTGATCGGCGAATCGAAAGCATTGGAACTGATTTTAACGGCACGTCGCTTGAAAGCTGAGGAAGCGCTTGCATACGGAATCGCTACAAAAGTTGCGCCGCGCAGCGAATTGCTTGATGTGACCGGCCAATTTGCTGACATGATGCTTGCGAACGGACCAATCGCTTTGCAACAAGCGAAATTCGCCATTAAGAATGGCATGAACGTCGATTTGCAAACTGGTCTTCACATCGAACGCAAAGCCTACGAAATTACGATTCCGACAGAAGATCGCGTTGAAGCGCTCATCGCATTCGGTGAAAAACGCAAGCCAGTTTTCAAAGGGAAATAAGCGACCGATTAAGGACATAATGTTTAAAGCTATCAATTCATAAACAAATAGCGTTGTGGTGAATCAAAGACCACGAACACTTCGGAAATACCGAAGTGTTCGTGGTCTTTTTTATTGGTTCACTTTCTTTTTTCATTCTCTACTGCATGACTACTAGCCGTAATGATAGAAATAAATAGGAAAACAAGGAAAAAAGAACTATATAAAATTATAATATTCATAAAATTAAAAATAAAATAGTTCATATGTATGTATATATTTATAAAATAGGGGTATTATGTATTAACAACAGAAAATTCAGTCATATTTTATCACCATTATCATATGGAGGTGAACAATGATCGCGGCTCAACACCATGCTCCTTTAAAAAAACATGTCTGGACGCTAATCCTGTTGAATACCACGGATGGAATACTCACGTTTTTCGGAATCTCAGCTGGTTTGATCACGGAAGGAAATCCCTTATTGAGCTCTTTCTCAGCGGGCACTATCCTAGCAATCAAAGTGCTGTTGTCCATTTGCCTTTCCGGTTTTCTTTTCACTTCATTTATCGCGATTCAATCTCATCTCTGGCGATACTTCTTCATTTCTACAAACACACTTTACTCGTTGATTTTTCTTCTGCATATTTTTTGGATATCGCTTCTCGCTATCTAAACCGCCTCAAAAAACGGCAAAAAGCCGGAAGACACCCGTATACATTGGGGTGTCTTCCGGCTTTTATTGCGTTAAATTCAGCGTCTGTCAATCTAGATATTTCTCCATCCAAGCTGCAATTTGTTCAAGATGCGCAAACCGCATATGCGGTTTGCCCGAGCGCGTCAGGTCATGATCACTATCCGGGAATCGGATGAACTCTGTTTCTTTGCCTTGACTTTTAAGCGTGACATACAATTGTTCCGATTGTTCGATTGGGCAGCGATCGTCATTTTCTGGATGTAGTAATAATAAAGGCGTTTTTATATTCGCCGCGTATTTCAGCGGAGAATGATTCCATAACTTTTCAACGTCGGACATATCCGCACCGAGTTGCCAATTATTGAAATAATATCCGATATCCGATACACCAAAAAACGAAACCCAATTGGAAATCGACCGCTGCGTAACGGCTGCTTTAAACCGATTTGTCTTCCCGACAATCCAGTTCGTCATAAAGCCGCCATAGCTGCCACCCGTCACCCCGAGACGCGCAGCATCGATCCAGTTGTTCTCAGCAATAACAGTCTCCAGTGATTTCATAATGTCTTCGTAATCGTTGCCGCCATAATCCCCGCGCACCGCATCGACAAATGTTTGGCTATAACTATGGCTGCCGCGTGGATTAACGTACAACACCCCAAATCCACGGGCTGCCAAATATTGCATCTCGTGAATAAACGTATTGGCATACATCATATGTGGGCCACCGTGAATATTGACGATCAGCGGATATTTTCCGCCTTCTGTAAAGTCTCTTGGTTTCATTAGCCAGCCGTGCACCGGCCAGTGACCCGCCCCTTCTGCGACAATCGACTCCGGCATGATCAATTCCGTCTCTTTCAAATAATTCTCGTTGAAAGCGGTCAGAGCTTCGCGCTCACCCATTGAGATGTTCAATTTGTACAATTCTCCTGGATCGACCGGATTGCTGATGGCTGCTACGGCAAATTCGCCGCTTCTAGCAATGTCATAGTCGTAGATATGCTCCATTTCAGGGGTAGCCGGATAGACTGCACCATCAAGAGAAGCAAAATACAATCGGACATCTCCCATCGTGGAAACTTGGAAATACAAATGATCGTCTTTCGTCCATACAACCCCCGGCGCCGTCACTGCTTGTTGATGATCGGCTACTACATAATCGCCAATCGGCGCATCAATGCCTTCTGTTAAACAAAAGCTGGTGTTTGAAGCGATGTCGTAAACCGATACTTGCGTATGTGTCGCATTTTCAAATTGTCGCGTGCTGCTAATGTAGGCGATTTTCTCATCATCAAAAGAAAATGCGGCTTGATCGAAATAGCCATCTCCATCAGCAACGATCGTCTCGGTTTCCGATTCTAGGTCATATAAATAAAGGGGCTGGCGAAACACGAAATCGAGGTTTTCTTCTCGAATCACGCCATATGCCAGTTTTGTTCCATCGTGCGATACAGCTTCCAAACTATAATGGTACTTCCCTGCCGCCAATTGTGTAATTTCCTGCGATTCGATATCAACCGAGCCGATTTGGCGGAATACATCTTGCGGCAATAAACCCGTTCCATCCAATTTGTATTTTAAATTGCGGACGACAACCGGTTCCGGAAATTGAGTGTCTTTGCTTTCTTCTTCTTTTTTCGCTAGTAATATACCGTCTTTCACAAACGCATCAAACCAAATCTTTTTACCGCACGGCGACCACTCATACGAATTGACGCCTTTTTCAAAATCCGTCAGCGCCCGCGCTTCTCCGCCAGTAGTCGGTATAACGTAAAGCTGATTTTTGTCAGCTCTCGTCGATAAGAACGCCGCCATTTTCCCATCCTCTGACCAAGATGGCGAAGATACACGTTCTTTGCCATGCGTCCATTGTGTAATCTCCCCGCTAGTCAAGTGGCAATGAAAAAGATGCGCTACATATGTATTGTTGTCTACGTCCATTTGGGTACGGACAAAAAGCAATTGCGTGCCGTCCGGCGAAATGCGCGGGTCGGTCACTGAAGATAATTCCGCTAAATCTTTTACTTCTACTGCCTTTTTCATAAATACAGCTCCTTCTGTTGATTTAAAAACGTAATATACAAATCGTACAAATATTAATACCGCTCCGGTCGCTTTGGGCATGGCTCTTGCAATGAGCCTAGCCCCTTGACGCGCCTGTGCTAAGAAATATCTCGATATAAAGCAAAATAAATAAAAAAATTTACTGCCCATGTCCTTCTAATGTCGAGCTAACTGTAGGACAGTAAATAGTGTGACACTGCTATGTGTATCTTTGAAACATTTTTATAATAGCGAAAAGAGTAAATCATTAGTTCATCTTCATCTAGTTATCTTTTTACTATAAGTTTAAAAAGCTGCTTTATCAATCTTACGGACGAATCGTCCATTTTTAAAGGCAATAAAAAAAGCAGTCCAAGCCGTTTCCAGCTTGGACTGCTTTTGGAATTATTTGCTCATCGCCTGATCTTTCAACGAACGGCGTAAGATTTTACCGGTCGTGTTTTTCGGCAACTCATCGAGAATTTCAAACTGGCGCGGCACTTTGTATTTTGCTAAATGCTCAGCGCAATAAGCTTCTAAATCTGCCTGTGTCAACGAATCGTCTTTCAACACGACATAAGCGCTGACTTTCTCACCGAAATTCGGATCCGGTAAACCGACAACTGCCGCTTCCACAATGCCTGGATGCGCAAACAGCACTTCCTCAACTTCGCGTGGATAGACATTAAAGCCGCCCACAATGATCATGTCTTTTTTGCGATCAACGATATAGAAATAGCCTTCTTCGTCGACTTTTGCCAAATCGCCTGTATACAGCCAACCGTCGCGAAGCGCGGCAGCTGTTTCTTCCGGCAGTTTGTAATAGCCTTTCATGACGTTCGGGCCGCGGACGATCAATTCGCCCACTTCTCCTACCGCCACTTCTTCGCCAAGTTCATTTACAACTTTGTTTTCGACATTGACGATGGACGTTCCGATCGATCCGGCTTTGCGCTCGCGGTCAATCGGATTGAAACATGTCACTGGCGAAGCTTCCGACAAGCCGTAGCCCTCTGAAACACGCACTTGGAATTTGTCTTCGAAATTATGAAGCAACGCTACCGGCAACGCAGAACCACCGGAAATTGCCAAGCGGACCGTTGCGAAATCTTCGGTTGCCGCTCCTGGGAATTGGTACATGAAATTATACATTGTCGGCACGCCTGCAAAAATTGTTGCGCGCTGGGATTTGATCGCTTCAAATACTTCTTGCGGGTTAAAGCGCGGCACTAAGATGATTGTCGCTCCAATGACCAGCGGCGCGTTGACTACTACTGTCAATGCGAACACGTGGAATACCGGTAATGTTGCAACTACGCGGTCGTCTGCATTCATTTTCAAATAGTCGCCAATGTCGCGTGCGTTCGAGTACAGGTTTTCATGCGTCAGCATGGCGCCTTTCGGCTTACCAGTCGTGCCCGAGGTGTAAAGAATTACAGCTACATCATCGCTTTGCAAATCGGCGGATCCATCAAATGCGGGCGATACTGTCAATAACCGAGTGAACGAATGCACTTTCGGTTTAACTGCATCCGGCAGCTGAGCCATTTTTTCAGCTGCAGACGGATCGGTTTCACAAATGATATACGCTTCAACCGCAGGTAATGCCATATGCGCTTTTTCAATGAGCGGCAATAGCGCATCAAGTGCAATGACAACTTTAGCGTCGCTGTCTTTCACTATGTAAGCGATTTCATCTGGAGTGTAAATAGGATTGATTGGCACAGCAGTTGCCCCAACACGCATGGTTGCGTATAACGCAATCATGAAATGCGGCGTATTGCTTAATAGAAACCCTACATGATCCCCTTTTTTGACTCCCATCGATTGCAAAGCACCGGCGAATTTTGCAACCGATCCTTCAAATTCACCATAAGACGTATCTTTCCCCATAAAGTGATACGCTGTTTTACTTGGGTTTTGTAATGAGATTTCGTGGACGCGCTTGACTAAGTTCATTTCCCATCCCTCTTTCGTGTTGAATGAATACTCATTCATTATTATCACTGTTTTCATTATAAAAGAAATCTTCAGACAATACAACAAGCATCGTAAATTTTACGATGCTCGAAGATGTTCAATATAACGCCAGCGAATCAAGAAAAAATACAGGATTTGCGCAATCGTAAAACCGCTCAGCACCGCCATCATTTCCCCGAAGATCGACAGCTCTGCAAATTCATCCCACACTACTTGCAGTGAAATGAACGCAAACGTACTGTGAAGCAACGCAACAGCCCATGGCAGAAAGAATTGCGGTACGAGTTGCCGGTTGACGATTTTGCCCAGTTCTTTTTCTGTCATCCCGAGCCTGACCAATAGCGAATATTGTTTGCGGTCCCGTTCGAGTCCTGTATACAACTTAAAATAAATAAAGCTGCCTGCAGCGAGTAAAAACACTGCTGCCACCATCACACCGATAAACAATAAAATTGCAAACGAAGATTTAAAGAGCCGGTAATCTTCCCCTGGGTTGACGAAGAAGAAATTCAAATTGCGGAAATCCTCCCGCACCACAGCCTCCTGCATGATGTCAGTCAATTGCTTGCCGATCCCTACAGTTTCTTCCCATTGCGGAATATCATATGCGTAATAAGTAAACGTCGATTCGCCGTCGCTGAAACCGGTCAATGGCTCATCAATTAACGCATAATCTGCGTCGTTGACGACCACACTATTGAAGTTCACTGTATTCACCGGAAACATAATGTGCGGGTATACTGTATCAATGTTCAACTCGATGTCGCTTTCGATCAAACGCGTATCTACATTGGCTTTCCCCAATTGTTTCAACGATTCCTGGGAGTAGGGAATGAAAATCGCTTCCCCGCGTCCCGGGTCGACTGAATCAAAACCAAGTGTTAGCGCCAATCGGTTAAAATCGGAAGTCCGCACGATATCGACGTCATTGCCAGACGTCATGGAAGTTTGCCGCTTAACGATGAGCGGAACCAGATCGTATTCCAATCCTTTCAGTTCTAGTTGGGAGTTGAGCCGGTCCACATGTTCCTGCTCTTCGCTATTGCCGTTAAACGAAATATAGATAAGCCCAAGTGGATTTGTCTCACGAAAATCGCCTGTATAAGACATAAAAGAAGCCAGCGTACCGACAGTCAAAAAAGCGACGGTCGATACAATGGTCACGATAAAGAACATTTGAGCGCTGTCTTTCAGCTTAACCGATGCTTCGGCAATGGCCACCAATCTAGTTTTATGCCAATAGACGCCCCTGCTGCGTTTATAAAACTGCAACAACGAATGAATCGAATGCGTAAAGAAAAGGTAGGTTCCAAGTGTCGCAAGTGGCGGTATGATAAGCGCCATTGTGTAAACTGTGCGATCAGACACTAAAGTGGCTAACGTATAAGCGATTCCGAGCAACACAAACCCGAGCGCAGACAACCATTTTGAACTGTGCGTCACTTCATCTGTTTTCCAATAGCCCTGCAGCAAATCCAAGATTCCTTTCGTCCGAACAAAAGCGACACTGACAAAGGAAATGATGATGAACAAGCTGGCAAATGCACCAATCGTCAGTGTAAATGGTTTCCATGAAATATAAAGCGGCAGCGTTTCAAGTTCCATGATTTCACGGCCAATCATGAAAAAGAATTTGGAAAATGCAAACCCGAGTGCGATTCCGGCCACAGTGGATACCGCACCTAGAATCATCGTTTCAAAAAAGATTAATTTATTGAGTTGTTTTTTTGTCATCCCCAAATGCATCAAAATGCCGAATTCTTTTGAACGCGCCTGCAAAAAAGCGCTCATTGAATAAAACAGGAAAAACAGTGTGAAAATATACAGCACCACTTCCGCGATAAACATGCCGCGTACAGCAAGTTGCTGCAATCCGTCTTCTACGAAAAGCGGATGGAATATGAACATCGAATAAACGAAGAACACCATCACCGAAAAAACACTTGCTAAAAAAAAGGCGGCATAGCTCCGGCGGTTTCTGAATACATTACGGTAAGCGAGCTGCCGAAAGGTCATTCACGTTCCCCCCAAGCAAGGATAAGACATTGAGGATTTTCTGATAGAACGTTTGGCGACGTTCATCGCTGTAAATTTCATTGAAAAACTCCCCGTCTTTGATGAACAATACGCGATCGCAATAACTCGCCGCAATCGGATCGTGGGTGACCATGACGATTGTCGCCCCACTGTCTTCACTGACGTTTTTTAATAATTCCAATACATCGCGAGAAGCTTTTGAGTCGAGGTTGCCTGTTGGTTCATCTGCCAAAATAAGCGACGGATGGTGGATCAACGCCCTGCCAATCGCTGTCCGTTGTGCTTCGCCACCGGAAATTTCGTTCGGCCGCTTTTGAAGAAGCGATTCCAATCCGAGTTTCCGCGAGAGTGCGAGTACGCGCCGCACCATTTCATCGGTCGGCACATAATCCAATGTCAGCGGCAGGACCATGTTTTCCTCAACCGTCAGCATTTGCAGCAAATTAAAATCTTGAAAGATAAAACCGAGTTTATTGCGCCTGAAAAGCGCGAGTTCGTTTTTATCCAGCCCGTGTGGATCGATTCCATCAATCAGAATTTCTCCAGCTGTCAAGGAGTCAATTGTCGAAATCAAGTTCAATAATGTCGTTTTACCGCTTCCCGACGGACCCATGACGGCTAAAAATTCACCTTTTTCCACTTCAAAGCTCAGTTGATTGAGCGCCCGGTGCGTCACTTTCCCTTCGTACACTTTCGTCACTTCTTCTATTTTCAATAACGGCATTGTCATTTCCCCCTGTTGCGGAATCCTGGTTGCGGAATAATACAGACACCGCGGTTCCTTCATCAATCGTTGATTTGATCGTTAATTGATGGCCAAGTTTTTTGCATACTTCGTTTGCCAAGTACAAACCCATCCCTGTCGACTCACCCGTTTTCCGGCCGTTTTCACCAGTGAAAAAAGCTTTTGTCACGCGCGGTAAATCAGAAGCCGGAATTCCGATTCCTTCGTCCCGTATCGTCAATAATGCGGTTTCCTCCACACAATCAGCGCTGATATACACTTTTTTGTCCGTTTCGAATGTGTATTTCAAGGCGTTCGTCACCAACTGACCTAAGATGAACTTCATCCATTTGCGATCCGTTGCGACCACATACTTGTCTTCCACATCAATTTCGGGATACACCCGCTTTGAAATAAACAAGCGTTTGTTTTCATTAACAACTTCACCAACGATGCTGCGCAAGGACACTTGCTCAATCTGCATGTCTTCTTCAAATGTATCAAGCCGAGCATTCATCAACACCGTATCGAGCCCAGCCTTTAAGCGGTCGACTTCTTCCCGAACGCTGTTTTTATCCAATTCTTCTGGCTGTTGCACTAATAATTGCATCACCGATAAAGGCGTCTTCATCTGATGCACCCATTGATTCATAAATTGCAAATGGCGTTTCTGCGCGGCATAAAGCGCTTGTGCTTCATTTTGGTAAAGGCGGTAAATTTCCTGCATGTATTTCTCGCTTTGCTGTTGCTCCGGAGATTTACCGTCCCGCTGTAGTGCATGCTCCATTCGGTCCGGCACCGCTAAAATCTTTTGATAAAATTGATAGCGTTTGAAAAAACGCGTCGCCAGAAAAACAGCTACGAGCAACGTACTGATGACGAACGAGTAAATTGCAGTGTCGATATTGCGAAAGCCATCGAGCCAATAAAGCGCCATGATGAACGCAACCAACGCGGCTTGGAAAACAATGAAAGCCGCATGTTCTTTCAAGAACAGCCGCAGCATCATAATTCCTCCTCGTCAATCAGCAAACGATAGCCAGATCCTCGCACCGTTTCAATCACTGAACGGACGCCGTAATCTGCTAATTTCTTGCGCACACGGGTCATATTAACATTCAATGTATTCTCGTCTACAAACGCTTGGTCGTCCCATAACTCTTCTAACAGCTGTTCACGCGTTACCACTTTCGGGTATTGGGCTAGCAGCAATTCCAAAATCGTGCATTCTTTTTTCTGCAACGGAAGAACCTCATTTTTCACGTGGAGTTCCATGCGCTCTAAAAACAATTCGATGCGGCCTGCTTTGACCGACCGCTCTTCTTGCTTCGGCGCATATTCGCCGTAAGCTCTTCGTAAATGGCTCTTTATTTTTGCAAGGACGATTTCGTAATGGAAAGGTTTCGTGATAAAATCATCACCACCATTTTCGAGTGCGAAAATTTGATCCATTTCTCCTGACCTGGCCGAGATGAACAGAATCGGACACGTCGACTGTTGGCGCAGCTGCCTGCACCAATAATAGCCATCATAGGAAGGCAAATTGATATCGAGCAAGACCATATGGGGATCAAACGCTTCGAATTCTTCAATGATCCGATCGAAGTCTTTGGCGCTTTCCACTTCATAATGGTATTTGCGCAGCGTTTCCGCCAGCAACGCCGCGATTTTCAAATCATCTTCCACAATGAAAATCCGTTGTGCTGCCATAATGATTCCCCCTTTCGTTTTCTTTTAATTTTAACAAAAGAGCCTGCTAAATAGCAGACTCTTCCATATTTCTTAATAAATTAATTTTAGGAACTCTTCTTTCGTAATGCCCCCAAGGTATTTCGGAATATCGTATTGATCGATTGCTTCATCAAGCGAAGCTCGTTCGTATTTCACGCCAGTAATCGCGCTTTCGATTTCCGATACATCCCCCACACCGAAAAAGTCGCCGAATATATTGGCGTCTTTAACGATTCCGTTTTCGACTTGCAGCCGAACATCGATGCCGCCGACCGGGAAGCGATTAGAATGCTTCATATTGAACTTCGGGGATTTTCCGTAATTCCAGTCCCAGTTGCCGTAGCGTTCTTTCGAAATTTCATGGATGCCTTCCCAGTCTTCTTCGGTCAATTCGTAATAGCGGACTTTTTCTTCGCCATCGAAAATCGAATGCAAAATAGCTGAGCGGAATTCTGTAACGGTCATCGGCTCTTCCAGAAACTCTGAAATGTTCGCAACGCGGCTGCGAATGGACTTGATGCCTTTTGACTCGATTTTTTCTTTGCTTACTTTTAACGCGGAAACAACAGCTTCCACTTCTGTATCAAAAAGTAATGTGCCATGGCTGTACATTCTGCCTTTTGTTGAAAATTGTGCGTTTCCTGAAATTTTACGGCCTTCTGCCATCAAATCATTGCGTCCCGATAGTTCTGCACTAACGCCCAAACCTTGCAACGCCTGTACCACCGGTTCAGTGAATTTACGGAAATTGCGGAAGCTCTCGCCATCGTCTACTGTGATGAAACTATAATTCAAATTGCCGTGGTCATGGTATACGGCTCCGCCGCCAGAAAGCCGGCGCACGACGTGAATGCCATTTGAGTCAACGTAATCGGTATTGATTTCTTCAGAAGTGTTCTGATTCTTACCAATGATAATAGAAGGTTCGTTGATATAGAACAGTAAGAACGGATCTTTCTCAACATCCATTGTTTTCAATAAATATTCTTCAATCGCCAAGTTGATGCGTGGGTCTGTGATGCCTTTATTGTCTACGAAATACATGATTTCTCTCCTTTAATTGCTAAGCTACTTTTATTTTAACGGATTTTTTAAAATAATTCACTGTTTAGGGTTGACGTTATCAAACTGTTATAATACAATTCACTTAACAACAACAGTACTATAACAAAAGGAGCTGGAGATAATGATTGAAAACGTAGTGGAATTTTTCAAAAATCTGCCCCCTAAACAATGTACGACTTGTGGAGAAAAAATTGATGAGCAACACGAATGTTACGGAAGCCAATGTGATTCTTGCAATAATTTATAAATTTAAAGGACAAGCGCCGTCGAGAAATATCTCGGCGGCGCTTGTCCTATGTGCAGTCTTTATGAGTTTTCGTGAATCTCCTAGCCCTTTGCATCTTCCTAAAAACAAAAAGCCGCCGGCATACTGAACTGACCCAAAAAAGTTAGACAAAAAAATTAAGCAGCTTGTTGTACATGAGTCCGGTATTCAACCGGACTCATGTTTTTTAATTTCTTCTTCATTCGTTTCTGATTGTAGTAAATCATATAGTCATCCAGTTCCTGG
>JBFEIJ010000067.1:0-14479 GCA_041553775.1 Planococcus sp. (in: firmicutes) | reverse complement strand
GACTTTCGTTGCACATTTTTTGCACAAGGCACCAGCTTCTTACCAAATCATAACATGCAAAAGCGGAATCTTAAGTATTTCGAATTAATTTATTTGAATTTTAGTAAGATTGAGGATTTTTTATTGAATAAACCACCGCTTATTTTTACCCTTTTCATCACAAAAGCCGCCTCCCGGTTATCCGGGAATGGCGGCAATTCCATGTTTTCATTCAGTTAAATGTCACATCGCTTTGTTCGGGCTGTATGCTCGCACTATTAATTTCCGGCATACGCCGAGCGGCAGCACATAACTTATCGTATGCTTCACGATTCCAAATTTTTCGTCCGGTCCAAAAATTGAAGCGTTTACTGCGGCTTGATTGTTCATTATACGTTACGCTGTCGTTATCGGTGAAGGCGTTTTCACCAAGGTGGATAAAGTCTGCGCCGCGCTTTTTGCCCCAGCAAGTAAGACCATATTGCAGCACGGCTTCCGGCGACAAATGCGCAAATCCAGGTAGCACCGCAGACAGTTCCGGCTGCAGCACCCCGCTACTCAAGCGGCTCAACGACACAGCGATGGTGCGGTCTTTGTAAAGTGCTTCGGTAACAACAAAGTCCCCGCTTAATTTATCAATGCATTTCGCCAATTGGTGTTTGTTCAAGCCGTCTTTTAGCGACGGGTGATGGATCGCGATTGAGCGGTACAGTTCTGCAAAATGACCGGCATTGCCGGATCCCACTGAAACGTGCGAATCGACGCCGTTTTCCAGCGCTTTGAACAATCGTTTTTTGCATTGCGCTGTAAATTCGTCGCAGACTGGATTTTTGACGCGGAGGTCGATTGCTGTCGTTTCACCGATCCATTCCATGTCGTAGCATCCCGCAAAATCTGCAGCGTTGCCGAGCACCGGATGGAAGCGGATTTTCTCGCTGACAATATTGTGTTGCAAGCAATACACACGGAATGCGCGCGTGAACGCTGCCGCCAGTTCCCATCGACGCCCTTCTTGGCAAGATAAAATAACCGGCCCCCCGTATGTAAACGGCGTGGCCAGTTCATAATAAGTTTCGTCGTCAAATGTGGCCGGGATTTCACGTTTCAAAAACACGCTTCGCACCGTACCCAATCTATTGCGGAATTCATACGCGGCGCAGTCGCCAACCGCCGTTTCAACTAATTGTTCGTAGGCTTGGTCAAATTGCACATTATCCATTGCGTTAACCCCTTTTCTTGATGAAATGAAGAGCCTGCCGTGGCGGAATCTCGCTGCATGCTTAGTAATAGCTTTATCATAAGAAACGAAGGTTAAATTGACGTTAAACTGGAAATAAGATTCCTTTTATGGTGTAATTTTTATATTGAAGGGTTATTGCTTTTAGTTACAGGGTATCCACTATAAAGGTAGATTGAATTGAAAAGGGGACATGCGAAATGGATTTTGTGACGTTGAATAATGGTATCAAGATGCCGCAGCTTGGCTACGGCGTATGGCAAGTACCGGATAACGAAGCGGCTGAGGCCGTTACAGAAGCGTTAAAAGTCGGCTACCGGTCGATCGACACAGCGATGATTTACAAAAATGAACAAGGCGTCGGGCAGGCATTGAAAGAAACAAACGTGCCTCGCGAAGAATTGTTCATCACGACAAAAGTGTGGAATAGCGACCAAGGCTACGACAGCACATTGCTTGCATTTGAAGAAAGTTTGGAGCGTTTGGGTCTCGATTACGTCGATTTGTATTTGATCCACTGGCCGACTCCGGAGTTTGATGAATATGTTGAAACGTATAAAGCACTTGAGAAGCTTTATAAAGACGGAAAAGTCAAAGCGATCGGTGTCTGCAATTTTGAGTCTGAGCATTTGCAACGCTTGCTTGACGAATGCGATGTGCCGCCTGTGTTAAATCAAGTCGAATGCCATCCGTACTTGGCACAGAACGAGCTAAAAGAATTTTGTGCGAAGCACGATATTTTCGTCGAAGCATGGAGCCCGCTTGACCAAGGCGGCGAAGTGTTGAACGATGAAACGATTACGGCAATTGCCGAAGCTCACGGCAAATCACCTGCACAAATCGTGTTGCGTTGGCATTTGCAAAACGCCACGATTATTATCCCGAAATCCGTGACGCCGTCGCGCATCAAAGAAAACTTCGAATTATTCGATTTCGAATTGTCGACAGATGATATGGATAAAATCAACGCGTTGAACAAAGATCGCCGCAGAGGTGCGCACCCGAACGAGATGAATGTACGATAAATGAATACATGCGAAAAGCCCATTCCATTTTTGGAATGGGCTTTCGTTATTATATAGAAGGAACTTCATAACCTCTATGTTAGATTAATCCACCTTAACCTCAACAGCAGGAACCCCAATCACTGTCTTAAACTCCCCCACATCCTCCATCACCGCAGAACCCGCACGGACAACACTCCACTGGCCAATCCTTTTGGTCGGAACGATGCTCGCTCCCGTCTCCACCCAGACACCTTCGTCCAATTTCACCAAGCCTGCCACCGCTGCACCCGATGCCACATGAACATAATCCCCTATGACGCAATCGTGTTCCACGACCGCACGCGAATTCACGATCACGTGATTGCCGATGACCGCTTCTGCGTTAACGACCGCTCCCGGCATGACGACTGTGCCGGGGCTAATCACTGCACTCGGGCTGATACTGGCAGCCCGGTGAATCGCCGTCGCGTATTGATCTGCGCTTAGCGCCAACCGCTCGACGATTTTTTGCCTCACCACGTTAGCGCCAATCGCCACAACCACTTTTGCCTGTTTTGTTTCAATGAGCTTATGGACTTCAGCGACTGGACCGAACGCACAGCCGTCTTGTTCCACAAGTTCGGTGTATTTATCGTCCAGTCGCGCCACCACCTGTCCCCCAGCCGAAACGACGGCATCGGCTATGACCCGCGCGTGGCCACTGTCTCCGATTAAAATGATTTTCATCCGACTTCCCCCCCTATGTCGATAACGTCTATTCTTCAATTATAGGAGATGACTTCACATTCGTCTGCACGAACTTTTATTTGTTCACTCAACTCCTGCAAATCGCATAAATCCAAGTCGCGTAAGAGGAATAAATGAACACATAAAACCTTATTGTCGTCTTTGAATAAATGATTAATAAATTTCTGAATATTAAGATAAGTATTTGATATTTCATCCAAGAAGGACTATACTATGTGTATTGAAATTTCTATACATAGCAGCAAAACATTGAAAGTTAAACTTTTATTTTGTCAATATTACTTCGTTTTTCCAAACACCTACAATCCTCTGGCGGCAAACTAGACACCAGTTACTGCATCCAGTGAATTCTGCCAGTCTGTTCCTTGCCGACCACATTTGAAAAAGGAGGAATGCCGCTCATGCTTGCTTATTTTACCATCCTGTCTATTTGCCCCTAAGAGGAAAAATATTCCAGGAAGGTGACGAACAATGAAGCGCACCAGGAAAAGTCTGTTTCTCCTGCTGCTATCCCTTACAGTCATAGGTGCTTTTTCTGTGATGCCAATTTCGGCTCATAGCCCTGGGGATGATTCCCCTAACTATACAATGCGCGCGATTGCGTGTGAATTTGACGAAGATTTGGATCAAACTGTAGTGAAAGCTTTTCCGCCAAAATACGTGACATCCGTATCAAACTCGGAACATGATAAAGTGACATGGCATCCCGAACTCTACCGCTATGACGGCGATCGCTTTCACAAATGGAAAAGTTTTAAAACTGCACCCGCTTATACCAAAGTGTCACCAAACGGCGTCGGTCATAAAAAGACCGCAAACTGGATCGACACTGAAACACATAATAACTTCGATTCGGTGACATTCAAAAACTTGCCGTCCGGGTCCTTCACAGTCATTCATGTACTGACCTGGGATAGCAATGGCAAGAAAGTACGGAGTGTGTCTCCAAATTGGTGTTACATTCAAAAATAGGTGTGACATTCTGTAAACCTTGTCGGTCGTCGAAAAAGAAAAACATAGCACGACGCATATTTACAGAATGCCTAGACACAAAAAAGCCGATTCCATAGAATGTCTATGAGATCGGCTTTTTGTGTAAATCATATTTTATTGTATATTACAGCTCTACGCGTTCTCCGCTATAAACTTGAACGTCCATCGGTGCAGCCATAAACGTTGGTGCCTGTGCCACAAATGCTTTGAAGTGTTCACTTTCGTTATGCGTTTCAATCGCGCCCATGTTCTTCCAAATCTCTACCATTGTGTAATGATTGTCTTGGTCCGTCGCTTTTTTCAAATCGTAAGAGATGTTGCCTACTTCTGCTCGTGAATCTTCGATCAATTGTTTGCTCGCTTCTAGAAAAGTTTGTTCTTGGTCTGGTTTCACTTGCAAATGTGCGTGAATAATTAGCATGGGATTCATCCTTTTTTAAGTGTATTTTTTGAAACGATCAATAATCGATAATATTATGCTGCATGCGGCCCAACATATCGGCTAGGGCTTCAACTTCTTCTTCTGTAAAGTCGTGAAGCATCTGTTGCACAAAACCGACATTTTCTTTCCGGTATCCGATAATTTGTGCGCGCCCTTCTTCTGTCAGGCTGACAAAAATCACGCGGTTATCGGCCGGATTTCTGCGCCTTGCCACCATGCCGTCCGCCTCAAGTTGCTTGAGGTGGCGTGTGATTGCAGCACCGTCGATGTTCACGACTTTTTGCAACGTCGATTGGTTGATTTCGTCTGTTTTATATAGCTGATGCAGCAATTCATAGCGCGATGCACTAATGCCGGTACAGCGTTCGAATTTCGGGCTGATTTGGTTGTTTAGGCCTTTAAACAATTGCAGGATCTGTTCCTGTTTCGAAAATGAACATTGCATAAACGGACCTCCTCCATCATTTATGAGATCAATTTATAGCGTGTTCACTATTCATTGTCCTCATAAAACATAATACAAATTCACCCTGTATTCAAGTTATTTCCATTCAGTAATTGTGTCGACCGGCAAGCGGTATGAAGGGAATCCTTCATTCATTGCTTTACCGATTGTGATCAACATAACCGGAAGATAACGCTCTTTATCGAGATCCAACGCTTCAGCGATCTGTTCTTTATCGTAACCGCCGATTGGGTTCGTATCGTAGCCGTAAGCTCGCGCCACTAACATCAATTGCATCGATACTAATCCAGAATCGAGCAAGATAATGTCTTTCATCAATTCATCTGATGCATTTTCATATAAAGGCTTGAACATACCCAATTGCATTTCTTTAACTTCTTCCGGCATATAGCCAAGTTCAACTGCTTTACCGTAGATTTCGTCTGCGTATTCAATGTTCTTGCGGTCAGCGAAAACAGCGATGACGGCTGATGAACTCATCACTTTGTCCAAGTTGAATGAAGCAAGCGGTGCAATGGTCTGTTTTCCTTGTTCGCTGTCGATGACGACAAAACGCCAAGGCTGCATGTTAATTGAAGACGGCGCTGTTGTTGCTTGAGCGATGATTTCGCTCATTTCTTCACGGCTGATTTTCACCGATGGGTCGTATTGTTTGATTGAACGGCGGTTGTTGACGATTTCGTTGAAATCATTTATTTTTGTTTTTGCGTAAGTTTGCATAAGGTAAGTGCTCCTTTTTCGTGTTTTTATTGTGTGATTCATCAATGTTTGATACATCAATGATTGACTCCTCACACAATATAACGCGCCTACGAAAAAATTGCAACCCAATTGACTCCATTTCTTATTCACTTACACTAAGAGTATAGAATATGAGTCGCACCTCTCACAGAATAGGAGCCTACACATGACCATTTCAATCCGACAAGAACGCCCCGAAGACTATAGCTTTACAGAAAAACTCATAGCCAATGCCTTTTTAAATGCGACACATAGCGACCAGACTGAGCATATGCTTGTCCAACGCATTCGGAAGTCAGACGCGTTTGTGCCTGAACTTTCGTTAATCGCGACCGGTTCGAACGATGAAATACTCGGCCACATCATGCTGTCGAAAATTACGATTGCCGACGGTGATAATATAGTAGATTCGCTCGCACTTGCACCTGTATCGGTGGCACCCGATTATCAAAATCAAGGCATCGGCAGCCAATTGATCCGAGCAGCTTTGCAACAAGCGGAAGCTCTTGGCTACGAATCCGTCATCGTCCTTGGCCATCCAGGTTATTACCCGAAATTCGGCTTCAAACGGGCGAGCCTTTGGAACATCCGGCCGCCGTTCGATGTGCCGGATGACGCCTTTATGGCGATTGAACTGGTAAGTGGCTCGCTTGAACAGGTGCAAGGGACGGCTCGGTATTCGGAAGCGTTTGGATAATAAAGTCTTTGGAATAAATGCAAAAGCCAAGCCTCAGATTTGAAAATCTGAGGCTTGGCTTTCTTGTGCATTGAATTGTTGCGCCAAAGCGGCATCGTATAATACCGTCTCTTTTGCAGGAACATGAATATCCATAATCGTGTCAGGTAACTCACTTGCGTAGCCTTCTGGATTTTTCGATTGCCATCTCCAGGAATCCCGGCACATGTCTTCCAAGCTTTTCTCTGCCTGCCACCCGAGGAGGGCTGCCGCTTTTTGCGGATTCGCGTAACATGCTGCAATGTCGCCGGGACGCCTTGCTGTGATTTGATAAGGGATTTGAATTTGATTGACCTTAGAAAAAGCATCTACCAAATCAAGAACGCTGTACCCGAATCCCGTTCCGAGGTTGAACGTCTCAATGCTTTGGTGGCTGTTCAAATACTGAAGCGCTTTTAAATGCCCATTCACCAGATCCGTCACGTGAATGTAATCGCGTACGCCAGTCCCATCACGCGTTTCGTAATCCGCGCCAAACACTTGAAGCTGTGCTCTTTTGCCAGATGCCACTTGCGTGATATACGGCATCAGGTTGTTCGGAATCCCGGTTGGATTTTCACCAATCCGTCCACTTTCGTGCGCGCCGATCGGGTTGAAGTACCGCAAAATGCTAATGCGCCAAGATGCGTCCGAAACAACCAAGTCCTGCAAGATTTCTTCGATCATCAATTTCGTGCGTCCATATGGATTCGTCGCGGATAACGGGAAGGTTTCTTCAATCGGCAAGCGCTCCGGATTGCCATAAACCGTTGCTGACGAACTGAATACGAGTTTTTTCACGCGGTGCTTCGCCATCACAGTACATAAATTCACCGTTCCTGTAATGTTGTTATGGTAATACGCTAGCGGCATTTCAACCGACTCGCCCACCGCTTTGTAGCCTGCAAAATGCATAACAGCCTCAATAGAATGTGCCGCAAAAATCTTATCCAAACGCTCTGCGTCCAAAAGATCGACATCGTAAAACAGAAACTCCTTGCCGGTCAGTTCTTTGATGCGCCGAACCGACTCCATTTGACTATTCGCCAAATTATCAACAACTACAATGTCATATCCCGCTTCCAATAGCGCTACTGCGGCATGGCTCCCGATAAAGCCCGCTCCGCCGGTGATTAAAATCGACATGCTCCACTCCCCTTTTAGATCAAACTCTTTGATGCTTATTCATGTGCAATAAGCATTTCCAGTTCATCATAAGGAGCAATTGTTAAAATGAAGTTAAAAAATCTGAACATTCAATCTTTTATAAGCAATTAACATGAATAGTAGAAAAAACCGCTTTAGTGACTTTCTTCTTCACTAGAGCGGTTTATTCATGTATAGAACTTAATAAGGTGAATAATCATATTTCTTCTCAGCAAAGTTCGATAAATTCTTTATACCTGATACTCCATCGCAAGCGGTCAAAATGCAATAGAGTACCCCAACAGCACAATTATGGTAAAGACTGACGCCCATAAAGCGTTACCTTTTATCTGTTTTTTCCTAATCACACTAGCTATAAATAAAATCATATTCGGTGAAGCGCCGAGTATGGCCATAAACATCAAAATATCAACGGCCTCGCTTCTCGGTGCATTTAAGTTTTCACTTCCGAGACCCATAATTGTCACTACGAATAATATGACATGCCCAAAAATCATGCTGAGATTAATGAAAAAATAGATTTTAAAAACCTTCATATGGTCCTCCTTCTGTAGATAGATTGTGATCGAAAAAACAATAGACTTCTTCCATAGAATACGGATTAGTAATTGTCAGTAGCACAGGCATAGACTTTATACATACAGCAAAACACCTTTCTCCTTTCGTAATTGCTGCATACGAGGGATAAAGGTGTTTTGTTAGATCATATTTTAGTTCACACAGCTTGCATATGTAGCTGCGATTGAAACATGCTTATCGCTCGCAAGCAATCAAATCTTTATCGCGATCGCTCTTTTTGTTCGCATCGTATAAAGCTTGCGAAACAAAAGGTTTGTACTTTGTTGCGCCGCCTTTGTTTTTCACTTTCGAAGAGCGGGCAATGCCACCTTTATAAACCTTATTGATCTCTGTGCAGTTTTTGTACGTTTTCACTGCAGCATCTGCTGGTGCCGCGCCGACTGTAAAGCTAAGTGCTAACATGAATGACATGATTGCAAAACTAAGTTTCTTCATCTGATAATCTCCTTTTATTTTCGTTGTGGGTGCCTTTACATTTATTATTACATCAACCAAATATTGTTATTTAACATAGTCTACCAGTTATTAATATCCATGACTATAAATTTATAAATTATTTTAATCGATATATCTCTCAGTAACATAACCTCCCCTTATAAGCAGTCTACATGGTCATGTAAAAGCAGTGAGTAGAGAAAATCTTCCATGACACTTTAACTATCCGCACAAACCGATTTTCGGGTTTCGCATGGAAATTTGGATCGTGTAAGGCCGCTGAATAGCTAGTGCTTGATAAAGTCGGATTAGTGCCTGATAACGTTTCGCTACTGCTTGATAAATTCTGCCTACTGCCTGATAACATAAAAATTTTGCCTGTTAAAATCCTGTTACTGCCTGATAACGAAAGAAACTGAAAAACCGAACTAACAGATGGTTGCATTTCGCCTTGGCGAAATGCGCTAGGGCTAGAAAAGGGCCGTTCGGTGCATGAACTGCACCGAACGGCTTTCCATTTTTGCTCTTGAACTTAAATCGAGGGAGTGCTCCATATAGCTAGTGCCTGATAAAGTCGGATTAACGCCTGATAACGCTTCGTTACTGCACGATAAATTCCGGCTACTGCCTGATAACGTAAAAAGTTTGCCTGTTAAAATCCGGTTAGTGCCTGATAACGAAAGAAACTGAAAAACCGAACTAACAGATGGCTACTACTAAGTCCCATTATACGAGCAAATTAGAAAATGCATTTTGAACATAAAAAACATCCTCGAAAGTCAGTTAACACGACATTCGAGGATAGCCTTTTAATATAGGAAGGCACGAGAATCGTTTTTCGTTCCCACATCACTCAACATGATTATTTAATTTGCCCATTACCTCGAACAATGTACTTAGTAGAAGTCAGTACAGGCAAGCCCATAGGACCGCGCGCGTGAAGTTTTTGCGTGCTGATGCCGATTTCAGCGCCAAAGCCGAATTCGTCGCCATCTGTAAAGCGTGTTGACGCATTGTGATAAACTGCAGCTGCGTCGACTTCGTTGAAGAATTGTTCCACAC
Organism: Planococcus sp. (in: firmicutes); assembly: GCA_041553775.1. Lineage (GTDB taxonomy): Bacteria > Bacillota > Bacilli > Bacillales_A > Planococcaceae > Planococcus. Next base: position 4,909 of record JBFEIJ010000067.1, on the reverse strand, counting down.
TCGGCGCATCGGTTGAAATGATGGCTTCAGAATGTTTGGTCCCGAAGCGATTGATGTGCCCAACCGCCTCATCGACTGATTCCACCACTTTCACGGCAACTTCATAGCCTAAATACTCTTTTGCCCAATCATCTTCTGTTGCTGGCGTAATTGCAGACGACGTTTGTTGTACAGCTTCGTCGCCGTGAATTTCCACATCGTGTTCTTTTAATGTAGCCACAAGATCAGGTAAGTGATCCGCTGCCCACTCTTTGTGCACCAGAATCGTTTCGCAGGAATTACAGACGGAAGGACGCTGCGTTTTGGCGTTGACCGCAATAGCTATCGCCATCTTCACATCTGCTGTTCCATCAATATACACGTGGCAATTCCCCGCTCCCGTCTCAAGTACCGGAACTGTCGCATTTTGAACGACCGTTTGGATGAGTTTCGCACCACCGCGTGGAATCAACACATCCAAATATTCATTCAGCTTGAACATTTGCGAGGCTGTTTCCCGGCGCGTGTCTTCCAGTAATTGAACCGCTTCAACCGGCAATTCGGTTTTTTCCAATGCGCGGCGAATCACGTCGACGATTGCTTTATTGGAGTTAATGGCTGTCGAACTGCCTCGCAGGACGATGGCATTGCCTGTTTTCAAGCAAAGGCTCGAAGCATCAACGGTTACGTTTGGACGCGCTTCGTAGATCATGCCGACGACACCGATTGGGACACGGATTTTTGTCATCGACAGTCCATTAGGCTGCTCCCATTTTTCGAGGGTTTCTCCGATGGGGTCATTTAAGTGGGTTAATTGGATAAGTGCATCTGCTATATCGTTCAAACGGGTATTGTCTAGCGTCAGACGATCCACTAACGATTCGTCCATCCCTGCTTGACGTCCAGCCGCTACATCTTTCTCGTTTTCATCCAAAATAAAGGTTTGTTCTTCCAATAATTGCGCTGAAATAGCTTTCAACGCCTCATTTTTTTCGGCAGTAGTCGCTTTCGCTAGTTGGAAAGCTGCCTCTTTTGCTTTTTTTGCTTTGGTGATTAATTCCGTTTCTGTTATGCGTTCTTCTGTTAAAAGTTCAGTCATTCTTTGTCCCCTTTCAATTTATGCATTCACTAATACTTTTGGTTCGACCAATGTGCCGATATACGTGCCGTCGCCTTTGCCTTCGAAAATCTCGACAAGCTTTTCACTGCCTTTGCCTGAACCGATAAACACTTGGACTTCTGAAGACACTGCGGTTTTCGCGGCTGCTACTTTCGATTTCATCCCGCCTGTCCCGACGCCTGATGCGCCGTCTGCCGTCGCGGCAAGTTCCATTTCCGGATGGACTTCTGTGAGGAATGTGTATTTTTCTGCGTGTGGATTTTTCATCGGGTTGTCTTGGTAAATGCCGTTAATGTCTGTCAAAATCATCAAGAAGTCTGCTTTCACGAGTCTGCTGACCAATGCGGACAACATGTCATTGTCGCCAAACGTCAATTCCTCGATAGCGACTGAATCATTTTCGTTGATGATCGGCAATACGTCCCGTTCGAGTAAATTCGATATCGTCGCGTTTGCGCTTTTGTACATGTCTTTGGTCAACAACAATTGCGCCGCGACAATTCCATGTTTCTTGCACTCATCCGCATACGCCTGCAGCAACAATCCTTGTCCTACAGCGGCAGCCGATTGCTTATCGACCACTTTGTCCGGACGCGTAACATAGCCAATACTTTTGAATCCTGCTGCTACGGCACCGGATGACACCAAAATCACTTCATGTCCCTGTTTTTTCAAGCGTGCCAATGCTTCGACATGTCCACGCAATTTGCCGATAGACAATTTCCCGTTCAAATCGGTCAATGAGCTGCTGCCGATTTTCACTACAATTCGTTTCTTCTCCACTAACAATCATCTCCTATTTTTAAATACAGAATGTTTCCAATTAAAATTGATAAGCCATCCAATGATTAGATGATACGCTGTTCCAATTTCTCTTTAGAATTGAAAGATCGAATAAACCTGGTAAAACAGAATAGGATAATTCCTAAGGTCATGATGAGCAAAATCTTGCATAAATTCCAAAACCTTATGAGCGGTTTTCTCTTTAAATCTATGCATTTCCTCACCAACGTTTTGCAACGTTCGGGTTTGTTTAGCGATCCATTTGAATGGCCTGTAAACAAAAGAGTAAGTGGCAATGTTAACATAGATCCAAGCTACTTCCAAATTTTCTCCAGTTTTCAAGCGACTTTAAAAGCGCTCAAATCATTGCGGGACTAAGAGTCGGCGCTTTTCTAAAAAAACATTAAAATTTGTTCTATTCCGTCCTTTTTCGAGCTTAATTTGTAGCCAGTTATCTCGTTAAATCATGACAAAAATGCCATCTTCCTCTCCTATTTTCGCCCCCGCTCCATTGTGGATTGTCTTCACTCCATTTTTTACACCCCAATTCACTTGTCCATGATGTAGGATGTGCTTCGGTAATAAATGATCTTAGTCTTTGAACAATTCCCTTTCTCCATTTCGAATGCATTCGATTAGTTGCGGCCATCCATACACACTAGGTGTGACAATGTCGGAATAAACCCTGTCGTTTAATTTCATATAAAGGTTGAAATCAGGATATTCTATTAAAATTTCCAATAAAAAAAATGACTTCAATTACTGAAGTCATCTCTTCAAAATCTTGAGTTTTAGTTCCCATTTCTTCCCCTGCGCACGGCATAATTGTGACTTTTTTGCCTCTAGAACAGTGGCAATCTTTAAATCAGCAAATTAAACAACATCGGATCGTTATTGAGCTCTTTATAGGGAAACCCGTTTTCATCCATTCGTTTCACAAGGGGTCCGTAGTCTTCGCGGCTTTTTAGTTCAATGCCCACGATGACGGGGCCTGCTTCGCGGTTAGTCCGTTTGGTGTATTCGAAATGCGTGATGTCGTCCTGCTCCCCCAACACTTGGTCCATGAACTTCCGAAGCGCGCCGGCACGCTGGGGAAAAGTGACGATGAAGTAATGCTTCAAGCCTTCGTAAATAAGCGATTTTTCTTTAATCTCCTGCATCCGCTCAATATCGTTGTTGCCGCCGCTGATGATACACACCACATTTTTCCCTTTGATCTCTTCCTTATAGAAATCTAATGCAGCCACAGACAAAGCACCCGCCGGTTCCGCGACAATCGCATTTTCGTTATACAATTGCCGAATGGTCGTGCAGACCTTGCCTTCGGGTACCAGCGCGATATCGTCTAAAACGTCTCTGCATATCTCTGCTGACAATTCCCCGACCTGTTTCACCGCTGCACCGTCGACAAATGTATCAATCGAATCGAGACGGGTCACTTTGCCATTGTCGAGCGATGCCTTCATGCTGGCAGCTCCCGCCGGCTCAACACCGATCAGTTTCGTAGACGGGCTGATCCCATTTAAATAGGTTCCAACGCCTGACGCCAATCCGCCACCGCCGATCGCACAAAAAACATAGTCGACCCGCTCCTGCATGTCGTTCAGGATTTCCACTGCAACAGTGCCTTGACCGGCGATAACGCGTTTGTTGTCAAACGGATGGACAAACACCCCTTCTTCAGCTGTACAATACTCCATTGCCGCAGTATAGGAATCGTCAAACGTGTCTCCTGTGAGGAACACCGATACTTGATCGCCGCCAAAGCGCTTTACTTGGGAAACTTTTTGGCTCGGAGTTGTCAGCGGCATGAATATGTTTCCTTTGATTCCGAGCGCAAAGCAGGAATACGCTACGCCTTGCGCGTGGTTTCCGGCGCTTGCACAAACGATTCCTCTGTTTCGTTCTTCCAAGGTCAGGCTGCGGATGAAGTTATAAGCTCCACGCAGCTTGAACGAGCGCACCACTTGCAAATCTTCCCGTTTTAAATAAACGTTGCAGCCGTACCGGGCGGAAAGAATGTCATTTCGCTGCAGCGGCGTTTTAATGACGACGTCTTTGAGCGCCTGATTCGCCACCATGATTTCTTCAACAGATACTTTTGACAGCGTTGCATTTTGTTCCAACTCTTCGATGTTGCTTCTAACCATAGGTGTCACCTTCTTGTTTTAGTATTTCCTTACTCTAACATAATGTGAAGCACAAGCGGAGAGAAAATTTAGATAATTTAATCTTATTGTCGAATGGTAAATGATTTAGGGGAGTTCCCCATTCCATCCCTGTGTACGGCAAATTAATGACTAGTTGTTCTTTCCAATAAAATCACAAAAGGAATCCGCTCTATTAGTGGAGTTAGCGGATTCCTTTTGCGGTCTTATTGTATATCTAGAATTGTGGTTGTCACAGGGAAGCATTTTAGCTGACGTACGCCATTCATAAGGAAGCGGTTTTTGTAATTGTGAAACCTTTCCCAACACAAAATCCTCTTGAATCAGGTCCTGTCTGATTCAAGAAGCTTTATTCACTTGCTTCCAATTACACGCAGCCACAAACAGAATCTACGCTCAAAACCATCAACCCTACTTTTTCCCTTTCTTTTTCTCTTCCACTTTCACAACAATCGTTGTCAACGGCTCAATCGTTAATGTACTTTTCGAAAGAGCATAGCCCGACGGTTTTTTCACTTTTTTCGTTCCCGCTTCGTCATTGTCCACGACGACCATACCGTTAGACAAATCGGTTTTGCCTAAAGAGAAGGTGCGTGATTTTGCGTCGGCGTTAACGAATACATAATACGTTCCGGTGCCGTCGGTTGAAACATTTTCATAAGCAATCGTTAAATCGCTTGTCTGCATTTCCGGAATGTCGAGCAGCGAGACATTGGCGTCTACTAGCGCTTTGTCCCCTAAGCGGAACGCGTTGGTGGATTTACGCAGCTTGATCAAGCCTTCTGTGTATTCACGCGTAGTCGTATTGACCGCAAATTCTTTTTTATTCGTTGCTTTTTCCCAGTCAAATTGATTGATT
>JBFEIJ010000066.1:0-15477 GCA_041553775.1 Planococcus sp. (in: firmicutes) | reverse complement strand
ATACGGGATTACAAAAAGACATTTATTTTGGCGCTCCTGTTAAGCGTGACCAATTTATTATGTTTTTGCGGCAGTTTTCGACTCTCATGCGTTCTGGTGTAACAATTGTTGATTCAGTAAAAATTTTGTCACAACAAGTCGAATCAAAAGCGTTACAAAAAACTTTAATAGAAATTGATGAAGATTTAAGAAAAGGAAACTCGTTATCCTCAGCATTTGCAAAACACCCGAAAATTTTTGAACCATTGACAATCAACTTAGTTAAAGCCGGCGAACTTTCCGGTAATATAGACGAATCACTTGATCGTTTGGCGACGCATTACGATAAAGCCTACCAAACGAGACAAAAAGTAAAATCGGCAATGTCTTATCCTATTATTGTTGGGATTATCGCGATGGGAGTTGTTATCTTTCTATTATCATCAATCGTACCGATGTTTGCAGAAATGTTTGCAGGGTTTGGTGGTGAATTACCATGGGTGACCCAATTCGTCTTAATTGCTAGTGAATTCGTTAAAGTTTATTGGTATCTAATAATTGGGGCAATTTTGATGTTTGTAGCATTTATCTATGTAATGAAGCGAACCGAACGTGGTAATTTAATACTTGATACTTTTTTACTGCGAATGCCAGTGTTTGGCAACATTTTTAAAAAATCTGCATTAGCAAGACTATCTCGTACGTTAAGTTCACTGTTTTCTAGTTCTGTACCAATTTTACAGGCCATGACGATGACCGAAAAAGTTGTTGATAATGCAGTTATGTCTAAAGTTATCATAGCTTCACGCGACTCGCTTGAACGAGGAGGTTCATTGACTGAACCAATGCGCAATCATTGGGCGTTCCCACCTCTCATACCTCACATGATCTCAATAGGTGAACAAACAGGGTCTCTTGATCATATGCTTGCTAAAGTAGCCGAGTTTTACGAGAAAGAAGTTGACGCTGAAACTGATAAATTAAAGGCATTAATAGAGCCTTTAATGATAGTAGTGCTGGCCGTAATTGTCGGGACTATAATACTAGCGATAATGATGCCAATGTTCGATATGTTCCAGAATGTAGATAAGTTATAGGTATTATTAGTATGAAAAATGAAAAATTTTTCAAAAAAATTGCAAAAATACTATTGTTTAATTTGGTACTATTGATATAATTAACATGTACTCTAGAAAGTACAAGTAAGATAATTTAAAAGGGGGAAGCAGAATGAAGAACTTTATCCAACAGAAATTGAAAGATCAAAAGGGTATGACGCTGATCGAGCTATTGGCAGTAATCGTCATCATTGCTATTATTGCAGCAATCGCAATTCCAGCAATTGGGAATATCATTGACAATAGTCGTGTAGGGACAATGAAATCAGATAATTTAAATGCAATTGCAGCTTCAGAATTATATTTGATGGATTATCCAAATGCTACTCAAGTTACACTTGCTAATTTAGTAGGAGCTCCAGCAACTCCGGCAGCTGGTGGTAATCCTGCAGTTCCGGCTGAGCCAGGCGGCTATATGGATAGTGCTGGAAGTCTTACTTCGTTCACCTATACCAAAGCAACGAAAGTGGTTGTAAGTGGAGCTGAACAAGGTCCAATGAATTTAGTGATTGCGTCTCCTGGTGCAACTAAATCTCAAATTAATAGTTATGTGAACAGTTCTAGAGTAACTGCAAACAACATTACCGTTACAAAAGATTAACGAGATTTTTGAATTTTTTTATTAAATTTAGGAGCTGAGAAAATGGTCTTATCGTTTTTATCGAGAAAAACGCGTGTCGCAACGATTACTATTGAAGAAGATGCGATTCGCCATGTCGACTTGAAGTCGGTTGATCCCATTCAATTACATTGTGCAGAAGAGATGGCTCTGCCGTCGGGCATCATTGAAGACGGTAAAGTTGTCGATATGGAAGCGTTGGAGTCGGTGCTCGATAAGGCTGTCAATCAGTGGGGTCTCACCAAGAAGTCAGTCCGATTCCTCGCCCCTGACGAATTCGTTACTATCCGCAAAGTGCCTTACCCAAAAGGCGTCGAATCCGATGAATTGAAAGGTCATTTCTTCATCGAAATCGGATCCACTCTTTACTTGCCGTTCGAAGATCCCGTCTTCGATGTGGTGCCTTACCGATTTGATAGTGATGAACCGGAAGTTGTCATCATCGCTTCTAAAGAATCGGTTATTGAAGATTATGAAGAAGCTTTTGATAGTGCAAAAATGAAAGCTGTAGTTGCAGATATTACGCCGCTCGCGTTATACCGACTCGCGTATTCACAACAAGAATTTAACCTCGATGAACACATCATGCTCATTGATTTGCAGTCAACAAAAATGACGGTATCGATTTTCCATGAACATTTTCCTTTGTTTATGCGACCAGTAGAGTTCGAAATATCCGGTGTCGATTTGGATGATCCAGCATTAGTGATGGAAATTGTCGAAGAAGAAGCAGAAAAGCTAGCCAATTTTTATCGATACAATATGAATGAAGGCGAACAAGGTATCACAAAAGTGGTATGTAACGGAGAATACGATAATTGGCCAGCTTTTAAAGCGCGTATGGAAGAAAGGTTCTCCTTGCCGATTGCTCCAGTCGTGATTGATGATATCTCATCTGACAGCTTTAAAGTTGTACCAGGTCGTTTCAATCGCGCCATCGGCTTGGCGCTGAAAGAGGTGTGACGATGTTAGTCGATATAAATTTACTGTCAAATCGAGAACGAGATCGACCCGCTTCGATTCTGGCTGCAATTGCGATATTATTGTTAGCTGCAATCGTGTGGGCAGTGTTCGCTTATCTATCGAGCGGTTTTAATGAACAACAAGCTGATCTAGCGACACAAACTGTGCAAGTTCAAACCGAACAAGGCTTGCTTCGTGAAAAAATTGAATCGGTACAAGGCATGAACGAAGAACAGCAATTAAAAGCAACTGTCGAGTGGGCAGAAAGCTACCAATTCGATACCTTGCCATTGTTGGCGGAATTAGTGTCGAAATTGCCAGCCCGTGGTTTTTTTAAAAATTTTACATATGAAGGAATGAGTGTAGCAACCTTAAATGTTCAATTCGATACAGCCCGTGAAGCAGCTTATTATTTGGCTCAATTAAAAACGTCGGGCTTACTGGCTTCAGCAACGCTTAACTCGGTTGTGGAAGGAGCGTCACCGGGCGAAACATCAGAAGGTGTTACAGTCTCATTTGATGAAGATGCGTTAGTTGAAAACTCACGGTATCTTGCAACTTATACACTAGTATTTGTAGATAATCGTTTACCATCACTAACGCCAGAGGGCGAAATTATAATTGTAGAACCTGTCACGGAAGAGGCTCCAGTTGATGAAGCACCGGCGACGGATGTTGACGTCAATGTTGAAGTACAACAAGAAGCACCCATAGAAGAGCCGGCATCGGCAGATGAAACGGCAGGTGATGGCCAATGAGCAGTATGTCTAAACGTCAAAAAGAAACAGCTTTAATCGTTCTTGCAGCATTATTCTTGGTCGCACTAACCGCGTATTCATATTACATGGTATACACGCCTGCTAAAGAAGCAAAAGTTCAAGCGGAACAATTATTAAGCTCAGAAAATGAAGTGTTAATGGCATTGCAGACGCAAGTCAAAGAATTGCCGGTCGGTGAAAAAATTAGCACAAGCGAATTGCAGCAAAAAGTTTCGATCGAACCTTTATCGGAATTGATCGTCTTGCAAATCGAACAAGCTGAATTATTGTCTGGTTCACTTGTGAAGAGTATTAATATTGCTGAAGCGCCGGTTGTATTGCCAGTTCCGGTTGAAGGTCTTGAGAACTTGCAAGCAGTTCAGACGAGTGTACAAATACAAGTAGCTGACTACAAAAACATCACTTCATTCATTAAAGAAATTGAAGCGATGGAGCGTATCCTCATTGTCGATTCAATCACGTTTAGTGCGATGGACGAAGTAATACAAGCTGGTCAAGAAGCTGATTTACTCGATGTGACATTAAGCTTTTCTGCATACTTCCGTCCAGACTTAATCGCATTGCTTGATACGGTACCGAAAGTAGACGCTCCTGCACCAGCAGGAAAAGTTAATCCGCTTGCTCAAAATGACGGAACTGACTTTGTTGAAATCGAAGACGAAGCTCTTCCACCAGAAGAAGCAACTGCGGATGTTGATGTCGATGTAAATATCGAAATCGATGATCAATCGGCAGCAGTCAATGCAACACCGAACCCGAATGTTGCAAGCGCGCAAACAGCAAGCTATCACAAAGTGCAAAAAGGCGAGACCTTATTCATGATTTCGTTGAAGTATTATAATAGCCGCGAAGGCGAAGCGCTGATTCAACAAGCGAACAACTTGAACGGTCAGACTGTTGTTGCTGGAACAACCTTGATCATTCCAGAACGCCGTTAAAGGGAAATCACTTTGATTTCCCTTTTTCTTTTAGCTTGGATTACTATTGATAGAAATGAGGAGCATTATGGCCATTACATACACCGTTTTTTTCACAATCTTTGGTCTGGTTTTCGGGTCATTTTATAACGTCGTCGGATTGCGCGTACCGAAAAAAGAATCGATCGCTTTCCCGCCATCGCATTGCACATCGTGCGACCGACGATTGACGGCTCTCGATTTGGTGCCGGTATTTTCTTACTTGTTCTTAAAAGGTCGTTGCCGTTCATGCGATGAAAAGATTCACTGGGTTTACCCATTGATGGAATTTATCACTGGTGGCTTGTTTGCATTGTCCTTTTGGCAAATCGGCTTTCAGCCGGAACTGATCATCGCGATTTTGTTCATGTCGCTGCTTGTCATCATAACGGTGTCTGACATTGCATATATGCTGATTCCTGATAAAGTTTTGTTGCCGGTAGGGGCGTTGTTGCTCATTTTGCGCTTATTCATACCGCTAGATCCTTGGTGGGATTCATTGGTCGGAGCAGCATTAGGTTTTGGCATCTTGCTGCTGATTGCGATCGTTTCTAAAGGCGGCATGGGCGGAGGCGATATCAAGTTATTCTTCGTTATCGGACTAGTACTTGGTGTGTCCGATACGTTGATGACCTTGTTCTTCGCTTCGCTGATCGGATCGATCGCCGGCATCATCATGCTGCGCATAAAAAATGAAGGACGTAAAACGCCGGTGCCATTTGGTCCGTCGATTGCGCTTGCCGCAGTGATTGTCTATTTCTGGGGAGACGCGTTATTGAATTGGTATATGAATTTCTGGGGATGAAGCCTTGTGCTTCATCTTTTTTTATGACTAAAATAAATTTTATGGCCGCGCTGCTGCTGACTTTTGAAAAAATGACATTTCAAAAATCATTTTTCGCATTCGGAATTCGCAGCAAAAATCATTTTTGCGTTTTTTGCTACAATTTTCAATAGCGTCGAATTTGGGTATGATGCTAGAAAAGGGAGGAATGAATCCATGAAATTTAAAAGTACACAACCGATTATCCTGGCGTCCGCGTCACCGCGCCGCCGTGAGTTGCTAGAAGGGCTTGGCATCGAATTCTCGGTTCAGCCGAGCACAAAAGACGAACTGACGCCTGAGAACTTCCACACCGCGATGGGCTATGTTATTGAATGTGCCTTAGCGAAAACGAAAGATGTGGCAAAAAAACATCCGGAATCTGTCGTTATCGGCTCGGATACAGTCGTCGTTTTGGACGGCGACATCTTATTGAAACCGAAAAATGAAGAAGAAGCGCGATTGTTTCTCAGACGTTTGTCTGGCCAAACGCACGACGTCATTACAGCAGTGTCAATTATTAAAGGGGACAGCATCCAATCGTTTCATGAACTGGTGCGCGTAACGTTCCATGAACTGCCGAATGAATGGATAAAATCCTATACTTCGACGCCAGACCCTTATGACAAAGCGGGAGCTTACGGCATCCAGACGGCTTCGGCATTATTCGTCAAATCGATCGAAGGCGATTACAATGCAGTTGTCGGATTGCCAATTTCAGCGCTCGCAAAAAAACTGGCGTTGTCGGGCTATATTGAATTGCAAGAAAGTCGTGTCGAATGCTGACGGAACAAGCGCTAATGATGCGCGAAGTCCATACAGCCGACCGTCCGCGCGAGCGGCTCATCACTCAAGGCGCTACCAGCTTATCAAATCAGGAATTGCTTGCGATTTTGCTGCGCACCGGCACCAAGCAAGAATCCGTTTTGCATCTCGCAAATCGGGTTTTGCTTTATTTTGAACAAATTCATCATTTGAAAGATGCTACGATAGAAGAAATCACTTCCATTAAAGGCATCGGCCAAGCGAAAGCGGTGCAGATTTTAGCGGCGGTTGAACTAGGCAGAAGGCTGTCTTCAAAACAGACCGACACGAAATACACGATCCGCTCCCCGAAAGATGCCGCCAATTATTTGATGGCGGACATGACTTCACTCAAACAAGAACATTTTGTCGTCTTGTTCCTCAACATCAAAAACCAAGTAATGCACAAGCAGACGATTTTTGTTGGCAGCCTGAACGCCAGCATCGTCCATCCGCGCGAAATTTTCCGTGAAGCGGTGCGCCGGTCTTCCGCGTCGATCGTCTGCGCTCACAATCATCCGTCCGGAAATCCTGCCCCGTCGCCTGAAGATATTGCTGTGACCAAACGCTTAATGGAAGCAGGCAGCATCATGGGAATCGAACTGTTGGATCATATCATCATAGGGGACCATCAATTCATTTCTCTAAACGAAAAGGGGTTCATGTAGGACTGTTACTTTCTGGTCATATCGTCTATAATGAGTAGTATTGTGTTTACTCTATGGCAATTTGGCATATAAAGAAGGGAAGATTTGACGTGTTTGGAATTGGATCGAAAGATGTCGGGATTGATTTAGGAACTGCGAATACACTGGTATTCATTAAAAATAAAGGGATTGTTTTGCGGGAACCATCCGTTGTGGCAAAAAATTCCAGTACAGATGAAATAGTGGCTGTCGGTAACGATGCGCGTAATATGATAGGACGTACACCTGGGTCTATCGTCGCAATTCGTCCGATGAAAGACGGAGTAATTGCGGATTTCGATACGACGACTGCAATGATAGAGTATTACTTGAAAGGTGCAATGAAAGCATCGGGAACTTCGTGGTCGAAGCCGAATGTTATGATTTGTGTCCCTTCAGGCATTACATCTGTTGAAAGACGTGCGATCATTGATGCTGCTCGTCAAGCTGGTGCGCGTGAAGCGTTTACGATTGAAGAACCGTTTGCGGCTGCAATCGGTGCAAGCCTTCCGGTATGGGAACCTACAGGAAGCCTTGTCGTCGATATTGGTGGCGGGACGACTGAAGTCGCTGTGATTTCACTTGGCGGCATCGTAACGAGTGAATCGGTTCGTGTTGCGGGCGATGCGATGGATATTGCTATTACGCAATTTATCCGCAAAACGTATAACCTGACTATCGGTGAGCGCACGGCTGAAGCGATTAAGATTGAAATCGGTTCTGCACGTACATTAACAGATGCGGAAAAAAATGTGAAAATGGATATTCGTGGTCGCGATCTGTTAACAGGTCTGCCGAAAACGATTGAAATTTCTGCTGAAGAAATTGCTGAGGCATTAAAAGAATCTGTTGCTTCTATTATTGAAGGTGTACGCCGTACGCTTGAAAAAACGCCGCCTGAATTGTCAGCGGACGTTATGGAGCGCGGGATTGTCTTGACAGGCGGCGGGGCTTTATTGAAAAACCTCGACAAAGTGATCGCAGACCAAACGGATATGCCGGTCTTTATCGCTGAAAACCCGCTTGACTGTGTTGCAATAGGCACAGGCAAAGCGCTGGACAACATCAATCAGATTCGACGCCAGCAATCGCATAAATAAGGAGGATTGCCCTAAATGTTCCACTTATTTTCAAACAAGCGGCTCATTTTGCTGCTTCTTGGCGTCATCCTGCTCGTAGCTATGATTTCGTTTTCGCTGCGCGACCGTGACAACGTGTCGTTTCCGGAACAACTGATCAAGGATGGCGTCGGGGCCGGACAAATGGTCTTTTCCGGACCGGCTCATTTTGTTACAGGAATTTTTGATAACGTCGATTCTCTTTTGAATACATATCAGGAAAACAAGTATTTGAAAACTCGGCTTGAAGAATTTGCAGGCGTGCAAGCGGAAGTGACCGATCTGCGCTCAGAAAATACCGAACTGAAAGCATTGATCGGTAAAAAAGAAGACATGCGGGATTATAACCCGATTCAAGCAACTGTTATTGCGCGCAACCCGGATCAATGGGAAGAAAAAGTCATCATCAATAAAGGCTCGTCATCAGGCGTGCTTGAAAATATGGCGGTCATGACAGCGCAAGGCTTGATCGGCAAAGTTATCTTGACGACGCCTTTCACCTCTACGGTTGAATTGGTTTCGACTCAGGATCCGAATTACCGGGTATCGGCTATGGTCATCGGCGGGAAAAAAGACGTGTTTGGCTTGATCGAGGGTTATGATAGCGAGCGCCGCGAGTTATTGTTGAAACGCATTGATGCAGACATTGACATCAAAGAAGGCCAGCAAGTCGTCTCGAGCGGCCTCGGCGGCATTTTCCCGAAAGGCATCATCATCGGCGAAATCACGGAAGTGACGATTGATGAATTCGGTTTGACGAAATTGGCGTATATCAAACCGGCGGCTGATTTTTCGCTCTTGAACCATGTTGTGATCGCGGACCGGGTAATGCCGGAAGTGGACGGCGAAGACAATGGTTTGACGGCAGAGGATGAGACGCCATGATGAGATACCTGATTTTGGGAATCGGCTTAGTGCTGTTTTTCATGGAACCGGTCTTTGGTTTGTTTTCGCCGCTCAAATTGGGCGGCGAATATTATTATATCGTTCCGCGTTTTTTGATCATGTTTTTGATCTTTGTATCGGTTTATTTTGATACAAAACACGCAATGTATTATGGATTATTTTTCGGCCTCTTGTACGATGTCTTTTTCATTGATATTATTGGATTATATTCTTTTTTGTATCCTGCCATTTGTGTTGTTGCGGGATACACGGTAAAAACGGTGCAGCGGAATTTATTCGTGGCGACGTTGTTGACGTTGGTGCTCACGGCTCTTTTCGAGTTCGTGCTGTATCAGTTTTTCACGTTGATCTCACTGACGGATGTGCCAATTGGCGCATTTATGGCGACACGCTTAGGACCGACAATGATCGCGAATTCGCTATTCTTGTTCATCCTTGGCTGGGCCTTTAAATCAGTGATTGTCGGCCGATTGATCGAACGCGAAAAAAGACCGAATGCATACTAATGGAAGCGCAGGTGACACATTTTTGAAGAATCTTGTCAATATCAAGGGGACGAAGCAAGGGCTCGTGCTGCAGCTCGATGACCAGTGTTCTTACACCGATCTGCTGGCAGAACTGCAGGCGAAGGTGTCGGATCCTGCGCTTGACGGCAGTGCCGAAGTTCAACTCCAATTGGGGAACCGTTACAGTACGGAAGCTCAGATCAAGGAAATCATCGCCATCATCCAAAAAAATGAAACATTGCGCGTGTCACGCGTAAGAAGCGATGTCATCACAGTGGAAGAAAGCAATCGCCGCATCCAAGAACGCCAATCCGAAACATATGTCGGCATTGTGCGATCGGGACAAGTGGTGAAAGCTGACGGAGACTTGGTGGTAGTAGGTGATGTGAATCCAAACGGCCGCGTTGCCGCTGGAGGCAACATCTATGTGCTAGGGCGCTTAAAAGGCATTGCCCACGCCGGAATGAACGGCAACCGGGAAGCAGTTATTGCTGCATCTTGGCTTGAAGCAACGCATCTGAAAATTGACGACGCGTTGGAAACGATGACCGACGAATTGACGGTCTTATCGGAACAGCCGGAAATGGAATGTGCGTATTTGCATAAAAACGGCAGCATCATCATTGACCGTTTGCAGGAACTCAGATTCTTACGGCCGGAAATTTCAACGTTTAAAGGAGGAAGCTAGTGTGGGAGAAGCTATAGTTATTACATCAGGTAAGGGAGGCGTCGGTAAAACGACGACAACCGCCAATCTCGGCACTGCATTGGCCCTTCAAGGGAAGAAAGTATGCTTGATCGATACAGATATCGGCCTTCGCAATCTTGACGTAATCCTGGGTCTTGAAAATCGCATTATTTACGATTTGGTTGATGTCTTAGAAGGCCGCTGCAAAGTGCACCAAGCACTTGTAAAAGACAAACGCTTTGAAGACATGCTGTATTTATTGCCGGCTGCACAAACAGCTGATAAAGACGATGTCAATCCGGAACAAATGAGAGAATTGGTGACGGAACTTAAAAAAGATTATGATTTCGTCATCATTGATTGCCCGGCAGGCATCGAGCAAGGCTATAAAAACGCTGTTGCGGGTGCGGATAAGGCGATTGTCGTGACGACCCCTGAAATTTCAGCGGTGCGCGACGCCGACCGCATCATCGGTCTTCTTGAAATGGAAGAAAACATCGAACCGCCGAAATTGATCATCAACCGCATCCGCCAACATTTGATGAATGCGGGTGAAGCATTGGATGTCAACGAAATCACGACGCATTTGTCGATCGATTTGCTCGGCATCGTTGCGGACGACGAAAGCGTCATTACAAGCTCGAACCGTGGCGAACCTGTGGTCATGAACCCAGCGAACCCAGCGGCGCTCGGCTACCGCAACATCGCTCGTCGCCTTCTTGGTGAATCCGTGCCATTGATGACGATGGACAAAAAGAACCAAGGTGTCTTCTCGAAAATCAAATCGATTTTCTCGAATAAATAATTATGTGCCTCCGCAGAGATGTGGAGGTTTTTTTTATGAATGAGTTTTCCGGTTCAAAGTATAAGTAGAGAAGAAGTAATCGGCGCTCTTTTTCAATGAAAAATATTCCCGGTTATCTCAATATCTACAACGCTTTTATTCCTTCGATAAACACTTGCGAATAACGGTTGACGCGGGTTGTCTGGCGTGGTATTATTTTAATGTTATGTTTGTAGCGCACCCGTGCTACAACCGCTCGAATCAGGTATTGAAGAATCGGCAGCGATGCGAATCACCTGAATAGGCGAGTCTTAGTCTAAGAGGAGGTGCAAGGATATGTACGCAATTATTGAAACTGGTGGAAAACAAATCAAAGTTGAAGCGGGCCAAGAAATCTACGTTGAGAAATTGAACGGAGAAGCTGGTGACGTGATCACTTTTGACAAGGTTCTATTTGTAGGTGGAGATGAGTCTAAATTTGGTGTTCCTTTCGTTGAAGGAGCAACAGTTACTGCTAAAGTCGTGAAAAGCGGCAAAGGCAAAAAGATCACTGTCTTCAAATACAAAGCTAAAAAGAACTACCGTAAAAAACAAGGTCACCGTCAGCCATACACGAAATTGACTGTTGACGCGATCAACCTGTAAGACATGATACGAGTAAACGTAACTGAAACATCAAACCGGATTTCGTCATTTGAAATGTCCGGGCATGCCGACTTTGCCGAACATGGGCAAGACCTGGTCTGCGCTGGCGCATCTGCTGTCTCTTTTGGAGCGGTGAATGCCATAGAGGCGTTAACAGGATTCGAACCTGAGATCGAGCAAGGCAGCAGCGGCTTCTTGAAAGTCGTGTTCCCGACAGGACTGGATGAAAAAACGGACGAGCAGGTTCAACTGCTGGTGCGCGGAATGATTGTTTCACTAAAAACGATTGAACACGATTACGGGCAATATATTAAAATAACCTTCACAGCTTAGGAGGTGGGACAGAATGTTAAGATTAGATCTTCAGTTTTTCGCATCGAAAAAAGGTGTAGGTTCAACGAGAAACGGACGTGACTCAGAATCAAAACGCCTTGGCGCTAAACGTGCAGACGGACAACTAGTTTCTGGTGGTTCAATTTTATACCGTCAACGCGGTACTAAAATTTATCCAGGAGAAAACGTTGGACGCGGCGGAGACGACACACTATTTGCTAAAGTCGAAGGAATCGTACGTTTCGAACGTTACGGACGCGACAAGAAAAAAGTGAGCGTATACCCAGTTGCACAAGAAGCTTAATAAAAAACGAAAAGGGCTGCTTTGGCAGTCCTTTTTATTTTGAATATAAGGCGAAAGCCGACATTAATGCGAGAAATTGCGCTGCGAAATTGATATACTGATAAAAGAAGCTGAAATAGGAAGTGACTTATGGACGTGTCAAAATCAGTGGTACAATCGCTTCGGCATGCGCGGCATGACTTTTTGAATGAGCTGCAATTGATCGGCATGTATTTGGACCTCGGGCAACCGGAAAAAGCCAAAGCGATCATTCGCGCTCATGCCGAAGCGGCTGTGCATATGAGTCGACTCGCAGGATTGAGAATGCCGATAACGGAAGAATGGCTGCTATTGTCGAAATGGCGCTATCCGGAATTGGGGATTCACATCGAATGCACGGCGCAAGCCGGCAATGCGAGTATGGATGAGGCGTTTGTCAGGATGCTTGAGAACTTCGCCGACACGGTCCGGCCACAACTGGATCCGTTCGTTGAATATGTTTGTACGATAAGTATTTGGAATGAAAACGAGTCGCTTGCGATGAAAGTTTCATTGAACGGAAATTGGCAGCATGTGCCGTTTCCGAGAAATTTGTTTGAAACAGCAGTAATATCGTGCGACAGCGATGGCATGGAAATGGTCATCCGCGCACAGATGGAGGGATAATATGTTTGTCGATCACGTAAAAGTTTATGTTAAAGGTGGCGACGGCGGGGACGGTATGGTAGCGTTCCGCCGCGAAAAATATGTACCAAACGGCGGGCCTGCGGGCGGCGACGGAGGAAAAGGCGGTAACGTTCTTTTCATGGTAGATGAAGGCTTGCGCACATTGATGGATTTCCGTTACAAGCGGATATTCAAAGCGGACCGCGGTACGCACGGTATGAGCAAAAACCAACACGGAGCAAAAGCGCCGGATACGATTATCCAAGTTCCACCGGGTACAGTCGTAAAAGACGCTGACACGGGCGAAACAATTGCCGATTTGGTTGAACAAGGCCAAACTGCCATCATCGCACGCGGTGGTCGTGGCGGACGCGGCAACTCGCGTTTTGCGACTCCTCAAAATCCCGCACCGGAACTATCGGAAAAAGGCGAACCGGGATTTGAGCGCAACGTCATTTTGGAATTGAAAGTGTTGGCGGATGCTGGCCTTGTCGGATTCCCGAGTGTCGGGAAATCGACGTTATTGTCAGTCGTTTCTGCGGCAAAACCGAAAATTGCTGAATACCATTTCACAACGATCGTGCCAAACCTCGGAATGGTTGAAACCGAAGACCACCGCAGCTTTGTTATGGCCGATTTGCCTGGATTGATCGAAGGCGCGCACGAAGGAATCGGCCTTGGCCATCAATTCCTGCGTCACATCGAACGCACGCGCGTAATCATCCACGTAATCGATATGTCTGGCCTTGAAGGTCGCGATCCGTATGAAGATTACATGACAATTACAGAAGAATTGAAACAATACAATATGCGTTTGACGGAACGTCCTGAATTGATAGTAGCGAATAAGATGGATATGCCGGATTCTGAAGAGAATTTGAAAAAATTCCGTGAAAAAATGCCGGAAGACGCACAAATCTTCCCGATTTCTGCTTTGAGCCGTCAAGGTTTGTCGAACTTGTTATTCGCGATTGCGGATCTGATCGAAGTCACACCGGAATTCCCATTGATCGACGAAGCAGAAGACGAGTCGGAAAGCACAGTTCTTTACAAGCACGAATCAGAAGCAGACGGTTTCGACATTACACGCGAATCCGATGGTGCATTTGTCTTGTCTGGCTACGCGATCGAGCGTTTGTTCAAGATGACCGACTTCTCGCGTGAAGATTCAATTCGCCGTTTTGCCCGCCAAATGCGCGGCATGGGCATTGATGAAGCATTGCGTGAACGCGGCGCGGAAAACGGCGACACGGTTCGCCTATTGGAATTCGAATTTGAATTCATGGATTGATTTTAGGAGGTTTATGGAATGAAGGATATATCCGAACAACGGTATTATTTGGTGCGTGAAGACGTGTTGACCGAAGCCATGCAAAAGACGCTTGAAGTGAAGCGGCTGCTGCAGCGCGACCGCATGTCGATTTTAGACGCAGTCAATCAGGCCGGACTTTCACGCAGTGCATTTTATAAATACCGGGATGCGGTATTTCCATTCCATTCAATCGTGAAAGAGCGAATTCTGACGGTGTTTTTACAGCTGGAAGATCGCTCTGGAACGCTTGCCACCTTGCTGCACTCTGTTGCAGAAGCTGGCTGCAATATTTTGACCATCCACCAAACCATTCCGATTCAAGGGCGTGCGAATGTTACGTTGTCGCTCGATGTGACGGCGATGGAATTGGACATGGATGCATTTTTGCAGCAGTTGAAGAAGCTCGATTTTGTCGAATCGGCTGATGTTGTATCAAGCGGATCATCTTAATTTAGGAGTGGTTGAATGGCTGGAGAAAACTTGAAGGACCGTATTTCGTTTTTGGGGCCAGAAGCCTCATTCACCCATCTGGCGGCTGTCCGGGTGTTCCCGGACAGCACGTTGGTGCCGTTTGCCACGATACCCGAATGCATTGAAGCCGTAGCAGAAGGTCGCGTGGAATACGCGGTCGTGCCGATTGAAAATGCGCTTGAAGGTTCTGTGTCGTTGACGGTCGATTATTTATTTCATGAAACGCAATTGTACGTGGCAGGGGAAGTCCTTTCGCCGATCGGTCAGCATTTCCTGGTGCATCCGGAAAACGCGGAAGCCGATTCGTTCGAAGCGATTTACTCCCATCCACAAGCGCTAGCTCAAAGCCATAAATTCCTGTTCTACACGTACCGGAATACGCCGCTCGAGCAATACAGCTCCACGTCAGCGGCGGCTAAAATGGTGTCAGAGCTTCCAGAGCGCCCAATTGCAGCAATTGGCAATGAATTCGCGGCTGAAAAATACGGTTTGACCATCCTGCACCGCGACATCCATGATTTCCATTTCAACCACACGCGCTTTTTCGTGTTGTCGAAAACAAATCATAAATTGGAAATCGCGGGACATGAAAGCCAGATCAAAACGACGTTGATGATTTCACCACCGAAAGACGATCGCTCCGGTGTGCTCCATCAAATCCTGTCCGTCTTTGCGTGGCGCAAACTTAATTTGAGTAAAATTGAATCGCGTCCGCTGAAAACCGGCCTCGGCGATTATTTCTTTATCGTTGATGTGGTCGAAGAGGAAACAGCGATCATGATGCGCGGCGCACTTGAAGAATTGACGGCGCTCGGCTGTGAAGTCAAAACGCTCGGCTCGTATTTTATGTATAAGAATTCGTGATAAGAATCCCGTAGCTATTTAGCTGCGGGATTTTTTGTTGCAAAAAGCTACAAAATTGCGCCATCAAAAAACGCGGAACCCATGTGGATTCCGCGTGTCATTTATTCGTCTGCTTCAAGCAAGACGCCGTGTTCGCGCATGGCCGCTACTGCGGCGTCTAGAATGCTGTCGTTT
>JBFEIJ010000065.1:0-15723 GCA_041553775.1 Planococcus sp. (in: firmicutes) | reverse complement strand
CTAGGAAAGTATTTTTTCCGAAGCTTATCGCTCGCTTTCCGTGGGGCGGGAATCGAGCCTCCTCGTTCGCTTTAAAACCTTGTGCTCCTGCATCGCTTCGCTAGCTTCGTCGCAAAGGTTTGACCGAATGCCGTTCGGTCAAACCTTTCCTGCGGGGTCTCTCAAACCCGCTAAACCCACAGGAGCCGAGCGAACGCTTCTCCAAATACTTAGACCTTTCACTTTTTTTTGATGTAGTGCAAGTATTTATTTTTAAGTAGTATAGTAGCTAATTAACTTATTCAACACTTTAAAAAACCTGACGGCATGAGCCATCAGGTTTTCGGAAAACGTATAGAATGAACAAATGGTTCATCAATGTCGAGCCATTTTTTTATGATCGACTTGAAGATCAAAATCGAACCGGACGTATAAAAATGATGCACGGGCGGGTCGGTTCGTTCGGAAAGTTCGCCATTAAAACGCAAATAGCGTTCGACATCCTTCGCTGTTTCTTCAGCGGACGACAACACTTTTACTCCGCCGCCAAATACTTCTTCGATAAAGCCTTGAAGCAACGGATAATGCGTGCAGCCCAAAATAGCGGTGTCGAAAATTTCCCCTTCAAGCTGCGATAAGGTTTCTTTCACCATTCTACGTGCAAATTCCCCCTCGTACTCGTCACTTTCGACAAGCGGGACAAATCTCGGGCATGCCAGTTGGACGACATGCGAAGAAGACACAAGCGACTTCACTGCTTGTTCGTAAGCGCCGCTTTGAACGGTTCCAAGCGTACCAAGAACCGCAATGTTTTTCGTTTGAGAAGATTTGATCGCTGCGCGAGCGCCTGGAAAAATAACGCCGATTACCGGGATCGGTAATTTTTTCTGCAGCGAATCGAGCGCAGCCGCTGTCGCCGTATTGCATGCAATCACCAGCATCTTAATTTTCTTCTTCATCAACGCTTGCGCCATTTGCCATGTAAAGCGCTTGACCTCCTGAAGAGAACGAGGACCATATGGGCAGCGCGCATTGTCGCCTATATAAAAAATCTGTTCGTTCGGTAATAATTTCATGATTTCCTTCGCTACGGTCAAGCCGCCTACGCCGGAATCAATCACACCTATTGGCGCATTCACGTTAAAATCACCACAATCCTATTTCATGTTTGTATGGAGCTTCTCGAGTAGCAGCGCAAATTGTGCGGCTTCATCTTCACTGAAATTCGTCAGCACATTTTCCAGGTAATCCTGACGTTTTTTAATCACTTCTTCAATGATGCGCTCGCCCTCTTTCAAGAGCTTGATGCGGACTACACGACGGTCTTGTTCTTCACGGATGCGCACCACAAGTTCGTTTTTTTCCATGCGGTCCACTAAGTCAGTAGTTGTACTGAAAGCTAAAAACATTTTGTTGGAAAGATCGCCAATTGTCATGTCTCCGTGCTCGAACAACCATTGTAAAGCGATAAACTGAGGCGGTGTAATGGTATACGAATTCAGGATTTCACGGCCTTTTTGCTTAATAATACCGGAGATGTAACGAAGTTCTTTTTCCATAAATGCTACCCGTTCCGGGTCATGGAGATTCTGTTTGGTATTTTCAGTCATTGAATTCAACACTCCTCGGCTAAGTATCCTTCCCTCTATAGTGAAGGTTTTTTATAAATATGGCAAGATTCCATTTGCATTTTTTATTGAAATTAACGGCTTTTCGTAAATAATTGTTTTTGTTCTTCGGTCCACGGATGTCCTTTGCCTGTCTCTTTCGAGATTTGGACCATAATGCCACGCCCGGTAAAGCAAGACTCCCCTTTTTCATTTGTCACCCAGTAATGAATGTCAACTGAAGAATTTCCGATTTTCTGTGCTTTCACGTGAACTGACAGCATTTCATCGAAAAACACTTGCTGCACGTAATCCACTTGCATGTCAGCTACGACGGGGATTAAGTTACCGCCTTCAGCAAGCCAATTCTGCATCATTCCAAGTTTTTTCAAATATTCGATGCGAGCAAATTCGAAATACGTAATCGGCACTGTATTGTTTACGTGACCGAACATATCCGTTTCCGAAAATCGGACTTGTACAGGCACCGAAAAATCGAAGCCGTTTTGCCATTCTGTTTTGTCTTCTATGTAATTTGCTTTCATCATAAGTCCCCCATTGCGCTTTGTTTTCTTAGTATAGCAAATAATAATCCCTTAGTGGCAATGCGACAAAAAAACATAAAAAAACCCCGCATTAAGCGGGGTCCCTACACTATTAATCAACCATGCTGTCGCTTCCGAAGAAGTTACGGAACATTTGAACCGTTGTGTCACGGTTTAACGCTGCAATTGAAGTTGTCAAAGGAATTCCTTTTGGACAAGATTCTACACAGTTTTGCGAGTTACCGCATCCTGCAAGGCCGCCGTCGCCCATGATCGCATTTAGGCGCTCATCACGGTTCATGGCACCTGTCGGGTGGGCATTCATCAAGCGCACTTGTGAAAGTGGCGCTGGTCCGATGAAATCGGATTTATCGTTGACGTTCGGGCATGCTTCTAAGCAAACACCACAAGTCATGCATTTTGATAATTCGTATGCCCATTGGCGTTTCCGCTCAGGCATGCGTGGCCCTTCGCCCAAATCATGCGTGCCATCGATTGGCACCCAAGCTTTGACTTTTTTCAACGAGTCGAACATACGGCTGCGGTCAACGATCAAATCGCGGACTACAGGGAATGTTTTCATCGGTTGTAGACGAATTGGCTGTTCTAATTGATCAACAAGCGCCGTACACGATTGACGTGCTTTGCCGTTGATAATCATTGAACATGCTCCACATACTTCTTCAAGGCAGTTCATATCCCAAGTTACAGGAGTTGTCTTTTTCCCTTCCATATTGACAGGGTTGCGTCGGATTTCCATCAATGCCGAGATGACATTCATGTTCGGACGATATGCTAATTCGAACTTTTCCCAATACGAATTTTCATCCGTAGAGTTTCTGCGCTCGATTTCAAATATAACCGTTTTTGCTGCTTCACCCATGGTAAATTAGCTCCTTTCTAAGTGCTATGCTTTCGCTGAATAGTCACGTTTACGCGGTGGAATCAATGAAAGATCGACTTCTTCGTAATGGAAGATCGGCGCATCGTAACCATTGAACTTCGCCATCGTCGTTTTCAAGAATTCTTCGTCATTACGCTCCGGGAAATCCGGTTTGTAATGTGCGCCGCGGCTTTCGTTGCGCTGTAATGCGCCAAGCGTGATGACACGTGCTAAATGCAACATGTTTTTCAGCTGGCGGGTGAACATTGCGCCTTGATTGCTCCAAAGCTGTGTATCCGTAATGTTGATGTTTTCGAAACGTTCCAGCAATTCCTGGATTTTTTCATCTGTTTTTTGCAGGCGGTCGTTATAGCGTACAACTGTTACGTTATCCGTCATCCACTCGCCAAGCTCTTTGTGCATGACATATGCATTTTCAGTGCCATCCAACGCCAGGATTTCTTCCCATTTGCGTTGCTCTTCCGCTTGCGCTTTGTCGAAGATATCCGATGGAAGATCTTCAGCTAATACGTCCAAGCCTTTGATGTACTGGATTGCATATGGTCCTGCAACCATTCCGCCGTAAATAGCAGACAATAATGAGTTTGCACCCAAACGGTTTGCACCGTGTTGAGAATAATCACATTCACCTGCTGCAAGAACGCCAGGAATGCTCGTCATTTGATGATCATCAACCCATAACCCGCCCATTGAATAATGAACAGCCGGGAAGATTTTCATCGGTACTTTGCGTGGGTCGTCGCCAGTGAATTTCTCATAAATCTCGATGATTCCACCAAGCTTAACGTCCAATTCGTGCGGGTCTTTATGGGAAAGATCCAAATAGACCATGTTTTCGCCATTGATCCCCAGTTTTTGGTTAACACACACATCAAAGATTTCCCGTGTTGCGATATCACGCGGCACCAAGTTACCGTATGCCGGATATTTTTCTTCCAAGAAGTACCAAGGCTTGCCGTCTTTATATGTCCAAATACGGCCGCCTTCTCCGCGAGCCGATTCAGACATCAAGCGCAATTTATCATCGCCTGGAATCGCTGTCGGGTGAATTTGAATAAATTCGCCGTTTGCGTAATATGCTCCCTGTTGATAAACGATAGAAGCGGCAGAACCTGTGTTGATCACAGAATTCGTCGATTTACCAAAGATAATTCCAGGCCCACCTGTCGCCATGATGACAGCATCCGCGCGGAACGCACGAATTTCCATCGTCGACATGTTTTGAGCTGTAATTCCTTTGCTTACGCCGTTGTCGTCTAAAACAAGACCAAGGAATTCCCATCCTTCGTATTTCGTAACCAGTCCGCTCACTTCATAGCGGCGAACCTGCTCGTCCAAAGCGTAAAGCAATTGCTGACCTGTTGTTGCGCCAGCGAAAGCTGTTCTGTGGTGCATTGTGCCGCCGAAGCGACGGAAGTCCAAAAGACCTTCCGGGGTACGGTTGAACATAACGCCCATGCGGTCAAGCAAGCGGATAATTTCCGGTGCAGCATCTGTCATCGCTTTAACCGGTTTTTGGTTAGCTAAGAAATCGCCGCCGTAAACAGTGTCATCCAAATGAATAGCCGGGGAATCCCCTTCACCTTTTGTATTTACCGCTCCGTTGATCCCGCCTTGTGCACAAACTGAATGGGATCTTTTAACAGGAACGATTGAGAATAGGTCGACGGGAGAGCCTGCTTCTGCCGCTTTAATAGCAGCCATCAAGCCGGCAAGGCCGCCTCCTACGATAGTAAGTTTGCCTTTCGCCATTATGGTATTCACTCCTCTTTTAGTTCACCATTGATCGAAATTAGATTAAACGAACGCGAATAGCGCTCTGATGCCGATAATTGACAATAAAATAAAGACAAGCAACGTGAAATACGTTGAGTATTTCTGCGCTTTTTCTGATTGCGTGATTCCCCAAGTAACCAAGAAAGACCAAAGGCCGTTCGACAAGTGGAAAGTCGCTGCCAATACACCCAAAGCGTAGAATACCAGCATAGCTGGATTGTCTAAGATATTTGCCATCATATTGAAATCTGCTTCAGCTGCATTACCGATTGCAACTTGGAAACGAGTTTCAAAGATGTGCCAAGCGATAAAGACTACTAGGAAAATTCCTGTATAGCGCTGAGCCACAAACAATGTGTTGCGCATGTAGCTGTAATGCCCCACATTTTGTTTTGAAGTGAACGCTATGTATAAACCGTAGAATGCATGGAATAATAACGGCAAATAAATAACGAAGATCTCCAAGAAAATGACAAACGGCAAGTTAGCCATGAAATGGGAAGCTGCGTTAAACGCTTCCACGCCCTGTGTTGCAAAATGGTTGACGATTAAGTGCTGCGTCAAGAACAAACCGATTGGAATAATTCCCAAAAGCGAGTGCAACCTGCGCATAAAAAATTCTCGATTATCCAAAATTTTACCTCCCTTAGACGTTAATGGGCAGAACAAGAGCAATCGATATGTTACGAAAGCATCCATTGACTGCAATTATCATCATGATACAATAATATGACATATTTATTGTACTCTGCGCCATTAGGAGCGTCAAGGCAACGCGTCGTATTCTAGCAGTTTCATTCGTTAATTTATTATACTGAAAGTAGGTTCAGCATGACTGTCACAAACACTGATTTTAACGGCCAATTTGGCTATGAAATTCTTCGAGATCACGTTTTACCTGATATTCTCGGGCGTCACGAGCAGGATATCCTTTACTGGGCCGGCAAATCGCTGGCTCGCAAATTCCCTTTGACCTCACTTGATGCCGCTCCGAAGTTTTTTCAGCAATCGAATTTCGGGGTGCTGACACACGAGCGTTCGACAAAAAGCGAAATGGTCTTCCACCTTGCTGCGCCTGGTCCGGAGCATCGTTGCTTCAAACTTGAAGCCGGATTTTTGGCGCAGCAAAAGCAGAATATTGACGGTTTTATGACAGAAGCTTTTGAAGAGTCACTTGGCAAGAAAAAAGGGGTGCGCATCACCTTAAAAACGGATTTGCGCGATAAAGCTTAATCAGGTTAATAGGAAAAAGGCAAGTTCACTGGGAACTTGCCTTTTTCTTATATCGCTAAACCAAATGCGTTATGCAAAGCGTTTGCCGATTGATTCATATCTTTTTCAGGAACGACGACCGAAATTTTAATTTCCGAAGTGGACACCATTTTGACGGGAATCCTTTCATTGCGAAGAATATCGAACATTTGAGCCGCAACGCCGGGATTGGAAACCATTCCGGAACCGACGATGGAAACTTTCGACAAACCGACTTCATAAGTTGCAGATAGGAATCCAATCTCCTCTTGACGCTCAGCTAATACTTTGCGGGTTTCTTCTAGACTGTCTTCTTTGATCGAAAACGAAACAGAAGGTGGAAATTCGTCCGTGATGCTTTGAACGATAATATCAACATCAATATGATGTTTAGCCAACGTCGTAAAGATGTTCGCAAGCGACCCATTAAATGCTTTTTTATAATTAACCGTCACACGAGCAATGCCCGATTCAAATGCAACGCCTCTGACTATCAAGTTTTTTTCCACAGTGATCACCTCTTGTATGATTGTTCCCGGTTCATCCGAATAACTTGCGCGGACCGATAAAGGAACATTATTGTTTTTCGCAAATTCAACTGCACGCGGATGCAAAACGCCTGCTCCTAAATTAGCCAATTCAAGCATTTCATCGTATGAAATCTGTTCCAACTTTCGTGCTCCTGTAACATAGCGCGGATCGGAAGTGTAGACTCCATCAACATCGGTGTAGATTTCACATTTCAACGCGCCTAATGCCCCTGCTAATGCAACTGCAGTCGTGTCTGAGCCCCCGCGGCCGAGCGTAGTGATGTTGCCGATTTTATCCACGCCTTGAAATCCGGCGACCACGCAGAAATATCCATTGTCCAGTGCCTCTTCAATGCGTTCGGTATGAATTTGTTCAATGCGGGCATTGCGCGGTACGGATTCGGTTTCAATTCCCGCTTGCCAGCCGGTAAACGACAACGCTTCGTGACCAAGCGATTTGAATGCCATCGCCAACAGCGCAATCGTCACTTGCTCGCCAGTCGCCAATAGCATATCCATTTCGCGCTTTGGCGGCTCCGAGGAAATATCCCCAGCTAGCTGCAGCAAGGTGTCGGTTGTTTTCCCCATAGCGGAAACAACAATTACGACACGCAAGCCTTTTTCTTTTTCACGAATCGCACGTTTTGCGACTCCGATAATTTTTTCTGGTGATGCAACGGACGTTCCTCCGAATTTCATGACAATCGTTCTCATTTTATCCACTCCCACATAGTATGTGGCCCTCAACATGAATGCCCATTTGCACAAAGAAACAAATCAGCTAATCAATGAAAAAAAGGCAGCTCGCCGGATAACCGGCAAACTACCTCTTTTATCATGCACGAATACAAAAACGTCCATGTGAGATAGCCCTCCAGAGATTGACTCTGACAGCCCGGCATTTCTTAAATGCCGAACCAGCATACGGATTTGCAAGAATCCGCACACTTCGGCGACCGCCCCTTTCTCCATCCTTCACAGATTTTGCAAATCTCCGAATGGCTACTTTTGACGTTCGCGCCTCTATCATCACTTTTCCAAGTGATCTATATATGTGTTTACAATAGCATGTTATTGTTCAGCTGGCAACGTCGGGTTTGAAAAATGCTGCTGAATTTGCTCAGCCAGCTTATCCGGCATGCCCGCTTCCTTCAAGTCTTCCTTTGTCGCTTCCTTGATGCGCTTCACCGAACCAAAATGTTTCAATAGCTGTTGTTTGCGTTTTGGACCGACGCCTTGAAGGTCGTCCAAGGCCGATTGAATTGAATTTTTGCCGCGGAGCTGGCGGTGGAATGTGATAACAAACCGATGGACTTCGTCTTGAATGCGCTGCAGCAAGTAAAACGCTTCGCTCGTTCGCTTCAATGGCACGGCTTCTAAAGGATTCCCGTACAAGAGATGCGAAGTCTGGTGCTTGGCGTCTTTTGCGAGTCCGGCAATCGGTATCGATAACCCGAGTTCATCTTCCACGATTTCACGCGCCGATTCGATTTGCCCTTTGCCTCCATCGATAACGATCAAGTCAGGCAACGGGAGTCCATCATTCAAGACGCGCGTATAGCGTCTGCGAATCACTTCACGCATAGCAGCGTAATCATCCGGTTTGGACGCGTTGCGTGTTTTGTATTTGCGGTAATCTTTTTTCGACGGTTTGCCGTCAATGAATGTGATCATCGCCGATACTGCATCCGCCCCTTGAATATGCGAGTTGTCAAAAGCTTCAATGCGCAGCGGCGTCGCTATGTTCATAGCGTCACCCAATTCTTCGCATGCTCCTATCGTCCGCTCTTCTTGGCGCTCGAGTAACTGGAATTTTTCCTTGATGGCAATTTCCGCATTCGTTTTCGCCAAATGCAATAAATCTTTTTTCTTGCCGCGTTGCGGAATTAAGACGCGTAGATTGAGCCATTCTTTGATCAACTCTGCGTCTACACCTTCCGGCAATAGCACTTCATTCGGTTTAACGTGATGCGGCTGCTCATAAAACTGGCCGATAAATGTCAGGAATTCTTCCTGCGGGTCTCGATAAAGCGGAAACAACGAGACATCGCGTTCGATCAATTTGCCTTGACGGACGAAAAAGACTTGGACACACATCCACCCTTTGTCGACAGCATAGCCGAATACATCGCGGTCCGTAAAATCGTTCATCGCCATTTTTTGTTTTTCCATCACGGTTTCAATGTGCGTAATCTGATCACGGTATTCCTTCGCCCGTTCAAATTCCAGATTTTCTGCCGCTTCTGACATTTTTTCGATTAAGTCTTGCTTCACTTCACGGAAACCGCCATTCAGAAATTTCGTGATACTATCGATCATTTCCTGGTACGTCTCTTTTTCAACTGGTTTAACGCACGGTGCCAAACATTGGCCCATATGATAATAAAGGCACGCTCGATCCGGCATCGTGTGACATTTCCGTAGTGGATATAAGCGATCCAGTAATTTTTTTGTTTCGCTGGCGGCATATGCATTCGGATAAGGTCCAAAATATTTACCTTTGTCTTTTTTCACTTGTCGAGTTGTAATCAGCTTTGGATGGCGTTCCCCTGTAATTTTTAAATAAGGGTAGGATTTATCGTCTTTGAGCATGATATTGTATTTTGGATCGTGTTTTTTGATCAAATTCAGTTCAAGTATCAACGCTTCCACGTCAGAGGACGTGACAATGTATTCAAAGTCTACAATTTCACCGACCAAGCGCTGCGTTTTCGCATCGTGGCTGCCGGTAAAATACGATCGCACCCGATTTTTAAGCACTTTGGCTTTGCCGACGTAAATAACCGTATTTTGACGATCTTTCATCAAATAACAGCCTGGCTGATCCGGTAAGATCGCTAATTTATGTTTTATCAATGTATTTGACATAGTCTCACCCTATTAAAAAACCGGGTACCATTTCTGGACCCGGTTAAGAATTATGCGTGTTGGTTAACCAATTCAGCCAAAGCTTCTTTAGGACGGAAGCCGACAACTTTATCAACTGGTTGGCCGTCTTTCATCAATAGAAGTGTCGGAATTGACATGATGCCATATTCGCTGGCAGTGCCTTGGTTTTCATCCACGTCCACTTTTAAAATTTTAACTTTCCCGTTCATATCCGCATCCAATTCTTCAAGTACTGGAGCGATCATTTTACATGGTCCACACCATGCTGCCCAGAAGTCTACTAATACTAGGCCTTCAGAAATTTCTTGTGAAAAGTTTTGATCTGTTCCTTTAACGATTGCCATTAATAATTCCTCCTTGGGTGATTAACAAAATCTAAATCGATTATATCATGCGCTAAATGGTCTAGCTAATTATTTGCCTATTGTTTAAATACCCCAATTTTATTCGAATAAACGAGGGATTCTTGGAGAATGAGAATAGGATGGTTTGGAGTGTATTATTTTGATACTGATATGAAGCAATATAGCTACGCTTGCCGCGGGCGAGCGCCAAGCCTCCTCAGTCGCATTAAAAACCGTGTGCTCCTGCATCGCTTCGCTAGCTTCGTCGCAAATGATTGGACAAATTACTTTTGTCCAATCATTCCATGCGGGGTCTCGGCTGTCTCGCTATCCCGCAGGCAAGACATGACCGAAGCTTGCGAGGACATGTCTTTGCGACGAAGTGCACAGCACTGCAGGAGCAGTGAGGTTTTCTCCGCTACATTGCTCCATATCTGGAAAGTGGTTTTGCAATAATACTAGTTATGTTTTAAACACTTAAGTTTTAGAGACACCTTCTGAATTCAATAAACACTTTGAATAAGATTTAAAGCACACGATTAAACTGAAAAGAAAAAAGGCTGTCGATAAATTCTCGACAGCCCCTCTCTATATTTCAAGTCCGGCAAATTATTCCTACTCGAAACAATTACATTACTTTTTTAAATTCTTCAGTCAGCATCGGGATGACGTCGAATAGATCGCCGACAATGCCGTAATCTGCTACTTTGAAGATGTTTGCTTCTGGATCTTTGTTGATCGCAACGATTACTTTTGAGTTCGACATTCCTGCCAAATGCTGAATCGCACCTGAGATGCCTGCAGCGATGTAAAGGTCAGGAGTAACGACTTTACCTGTTTGGCCGATTTGCAACGAGTAATCTACATAGTCTGCGTCGCATGCGCCGCGTGATGCGCCGACTGCTCCGCCTAATAGGTTAGCCAGTTCTTGCAAAGGTGCGAAACCGTCTGCACTTTTCACGCCGCGTCCGCCAGCGATAACCACTTTCGCTTCTGATAAATCAACGCCTTCAGAAGATTTGCGAACTACATTTTTGATGATTGTGCGTAAGTTTGTAATGTCTACTGATAACGAGCTAACGTCTCCAGAGCGCTCTTCTTTTGCAAGTGGAGCGATGTTGTTCGGGCGAACTGTGATGAATGTTACGCCTTCTTTGTTTTTCACTTTTTCAAATGCTTTACCTGAATAGATTGGACGAACGAATACTGCATCGTCACCTTCCCCTTCGATTGCAGTAACATCTGAAATCAAGCCTGTTTGTAGTTTAGAAGCGATTTTCGGTGACAAGTCTTTCCCGACAGCTGTGTGGCCAAATACCAATGCTTCCGGGCTTTCCTGATCGACAACTGCCATAAACGCCTGGCCGTAGCCATCAGACGTGTAATGTTTTAAATGCGGGTGTTCAACTGTAACAACGCGATCTGCACCGTAGTTCACTAATTCCTGGCCAAATTCGCTGACTGCGTCTCCTAATAAGACTGCAACCACTTCTCCTCCGCCCGATACTTGCTTCGCAGCGGCAATCGCTTCAAATGATACGTTGCGCAACGCGCCTTCGCGTGTTTCCGCTAATACTAATACTTTTTTTGCCATTGTCTGTATACCCCCTAAGTAGATGTGAAAATGCTTGGAATTATATTAAACGCTTTTAATTGAAATTAAATGACTTTTGCTTCGTTGCGAAGTAATCCGACTAATTCAGAAACCTGTGCTGATAGGTCGCCTTCTAATACACGGCCTGCAGCTTTTTTCGGCGGCAAGTAGATTTCGATTGTTTCCGTTTTCGCTTCTACATCTTCTTCTTCGATGTCAAGATCGTCCAATTCCAGTTCTTCAAGCGGTTTTTTCTTCGCTTTCATGATTCCTGGAAGTGATGGATAACGAGGTTCGTTCAAGCCTTGCTGTGCAGTAACAAGCAATGGCAATGACGTTTCAAGTTCTTCCGCGTCGCCTTCGATATCTCGTGTAATCGTTACGGTCGTGCCATCGATTTTCAAGTCTGTAATTGTCGTCACGTAGTTGATGCCTAAAAGGTCAGCAACACGAGGTCCGACTTGTCCAGATCCGCCATCAATTGCAACGTTCCCTGCAAGAATCAAATCCGGGTTTTTATCTTTCAAGTACTCAGCCAATATGTATGCTGAAGTAAACTGGTCCATTTCTTCGACATCGTCTTCTGTGTTGATAAGAACGGCTTTATCCGCTCCCATTGCAAGCGCTGTACGAAGTTGCTTTTCTGCATCTTCTCCACCCATCGTGATGACAGTTACTTCACCGCCGTGAGCATCGCGTACTGTGATTGCTTCTTCAATTGCATACTCATCGTACGGATTGATGATGAATTCTGCGCCGTCTTCTTGAATTTGTCCGTTTGAAATTACCAGTTTTTCTTCTGTGTCAAAAGTGCGTTTAACCAATACATAAATGTTCATGAACATAAAACCTCCCAAGTATTATTTCCCTTTAAATTGTGCTTGTCTTTTTTCCAGAAATGCCTGGATACCTTCTTTAGCGTCTTCCGATACGAAAACTGTTCCAAATGAATCGGCTTCTGCATTGACTCCTTCAAAATATGAAGCAGGTTTTGCGTATTGGAGCATATCGATCGCTGCTTTAACTGAAACCGGACTCTTTTTCGCAATTTTCTTCGCAATTGTAAGCGTTTCCGAAAGCAAGTCTGCTTCAGGGTAGGCGCGGTTCGCCAACCCTAGTTGCGCGGCTTCCGTTCCAGTGATCGGATCACTCGTCAATAGCATTTCAGCAGCTTTCGCTACACCGACATATCTCGGTAGGCGTTGCGTGCCTGCAAAACCGGGAATCAGCCCTAGCTGCAATTCCGGTAATCCTAGTTTAGCATTTTCAGTGACAAATCGCATATGACAACTCATTGCCAGTTCAAGTCCTCCACCTAATGCCGCACCGTGAATGGCTGCAAGCACCGGTTTGTGGAAGGTTTCCAAGCGTTCAAAAACTTCTTGTCCACTTGCTGATAGCTTCGAGAATTCTTCACCTGAAGAGACTTCAGTGAACTCTTTGATATCTGCGCCGGCTGAAAAGAATCTGCCTTCTCCGTGGAGAACGATAGCACGAACTTCTGAATCATCTGCTACTTCGTCAAGCAACTCTCCGA
Source organism: Planococcus sp. (in: firmicutes) (assembly GCA_041553775.1). Taxonomy (GTDB): domain Bacteria; phylum Bacillota; class Bacilli; order Bacillales_A; family Planococcaceae; genus Planococcus. The sequence continues at coordinate 2,767 of JBFEIJ010000065.1, read as the reverse complement.
CCTCTTGGATCAGCGAACGCGATAATGCGTTTGCCGGCGGACGGTTGATTGTCGCAATTGCAACGCCGTCCTCTTTTTTCCAACTGATAAATTCCATTCGATAAGCCCCTTTCTTATGCACGCATCCCCTTCATCAATAAGCGATGAACTTTTGGCGCCAATTCGACCAAATCGTATTTATGGTCATTCATCACCCAGGTGGTGATGGTCTCGTCCATTGTACCAAAAACCATTTGTCTTGCTAAACGAATATCCATTTCTTTATCAAATTCACCGGTATCGATTCCTTTGACAAGAATTTTATCCATTAACAATAAGTATTCCCTCAACACGCCATTTATTTTTATCCGGAGCTCGTGGTTTGATTGACGCAGCTCCAGCTGGGTGACGATGGCCAGGTGCAGATCGTTTGCAAGCAAATCGAAATGGCTTTTGATCATCAATTGCAGCTTGTCCGACGCCGAAATTTCCTGTTCCAGAATATCGCCCAGTTTGCTAACGAACAGCCCCATTTTATCTTGGAAGACCGAAATCAAAATATCTTCTTTGTTCTTGAAATATAAATAGATGGTGCCATCAGCAACGCCAGCTTGTTTAGCAATTTTCGACACCTGCGCTTGATGGTAGCCATTTTCAGCAATTACGATTACGGCCGCATCGATGATTTGCTTGTATTTCGGTTTATCTTTCTTTACCATTTCATCACCACCAAAAAAAAATATGAAAATATGAATGGCGGTTCATTCATATTTTCATATTATAGTTTTAGGTATATGGTGTCAAGTTTTTAAATACAATAACGTCCTACGATGGAACGGCGCTGCTTTGTTTGGCTTTCTCTTCGTCCACCAATGAGCGTCGCAGGATTTTCCCAACTGCCGTTTTCGGCAATTCTTTGCGGAATTCGTAAATGCGCGGCACTTTGAATGACGCCAAGTTTTCGCGGCAATATTTATCGAAATCGTCTTCTGTAACAGTATACCCTTCTTTTAGAACGATGTAAGCTTTTACCGTTTCTCCGCGGTACGGATCCGGAATTCCGGCTACTACGCATTCTTGTACTGCTTCATGCTCGTACAATACTTCTTCAATTTCACGTGGATAAATATTAAATCCACCGGCAATGATCATGTCTTTTTTGCGATCAACAATGAAGAAATGACCTCCTTCATCCATATAGCCAAGATCTCCAGTCAGCAACCATCCGTCCACAATTGTAGCGGCTGTATCGTCTGGACGGTTCCAATAGCCTTGCATCACTTGCGGTCCTTGAATTGCAATTTCGCCGATTTCACCGTGCGGCACTTCTTCTGTTGTACCAGGCAAGAAAATTTTGCTGTCAGTGTCAGGGTATGGATAACCAATTGATCCTTTTAAGCGTTCGCCCCATACAAGGTTCGAATGACTGACTGGTGATGTCTCGGTCAAGCCGTAGCCTTCAACCAATTTGCCGCCTGTGATTTTTTCAAACTTCTCTTGCACTTCTGCAGGCAATGGAGCCGATCCGCTCATGCACGCTTCAATGGAAGACAAGTCGTATTTAGCGATGTCTGGATGATTCATCAACCCGATATACAAGGTAGGTGCACCCGGGAATAAAGTTGGTTTTTGTTTATTTATCGTTTTCAAAGTTGTTTCAGGATCGAATTTCGGTAGCAATACCATACGGTTACCTTGCATAACAGATAGGATAAGAACCGTCGTCAAACCGTATACATGGAAAAGCGGGATGATGCCCATAATGGTTTCTTCACCATCTTTGCATTTATATAACCATGCATCGCACATCGTAGCATTTGAAATTAAATTTTTATGCGTCAGCATGACGCCTTTTGGCGAACCGGTTGTCCCGCCCGTATACTGCAGTAAAGCCAAATCATGTTCAAAATCAAATTCTGGTTTCTCGACCAGGATGGAAGCCGTTTTCATAATTTCAGCGAATTGATGATTGATGCCACGGTGTTCGACTTTCACACTGATTCCAGTTTGTCGTTTCTGGATAAACGGATAAATGAGGTTTTTCGGGAATGGCAGATAATCTTTGATTGCCGTGACCACCACATTTTCCAGTTTCGTTTCTTTTATCACCTTCGCAACACGCGGGTATAAGAGATCCAAAGCTACGATCAATCGTGCTCCAGAATCATTCATCTGATAGGCAATTTCTCGTTCCGTATAAAGCGGGTTTGTCATAACCACAATCCCACCGGCATACAAGATACCGTAGAAACTGATGACCGCTTGTGGACTGTTCGGAAGCATGATTGCTACCCGGTCCCCTTTTTGGATGCCGAGCTTCTGCAAATAATTTGCAAACTTCATCGCTGAGTCGAATAATTCTTTGTACGTTACATCTTTTCCAAGAAAGTGGATAGCCACTTTTTCAGGGAATTTTTCGTATGCATGCGTTAAATATTCTTGCACTGGCATACTCGGATAATCGAGCGTATGAGGAATTTCTGGCGGATAATGAGCGAGCCAAGGTTTATCTGTCATTCTTTCTTCCCCCTTTAATATAAAGAATAGTGAAAATATTCCTACTTTGATTATAAGCATAAATGAAATCGCTTTCAACTAGAAAAGTGAAAACGGCCGTTAAGGTTCGGAAGGCATAAGACGGGATGGCGTAGCGGCATATTTTCAGCCGCTTAGCCAGGTCGGCTTATGACCCGAGAACCTGGCCGTTGCAGCTGGACATCCAGAAAAGTGAAAGTGCCCGTTTAGCTCCGACAAGCGCTGGAAGTCTGGCCGGTAATGGCGTCTTTTG
>JBFEIJ010000064.1:0-15901 GCA_041553775.1 Planococcus sp. (in: firmicutes) | reverse complement strand
CCGATAACCGGTAATGCAAAATACAATAAAAACAAAATGACTAATATCGGAACGCCACGCATAAACGAAATATACAATCGGGCTGGCCATTCCAACAAACGGTACGGGGCTGTTCTGGCGAGAGATAAGAAAAATCCGAGCACCAGCCCGATCGCCATACTCAGCATGGAAATTAATAACGTGTACCAAATACCGCCTAATACATACGGCAGTGAATCTATTGCTAATTGGGGGTCAAAAAGAAGTCCCCATTCAATATCGTTCACAGAAAAACCTCCGATGTCGTTTTATGTAGAAAGTCCTTTAAAAACATAGCATTTCCGTGTACTTAGAGCAAGATGTGAAAATTGAATTGAAATATAATAATTATGTTAACAATAGAAAGGATGCCCTGTTTTTAACGTAATAATTAAGTTAATTACTTTCTATAACTCGCAAACTGGAGAGGTCCCTCACTTTGTTAAATAAGAAGCCATGAAAAAACAGGAAAGCCTTTACGCTTTCCTGTTTCAGCTTGTAGACAAAAAAATAGTTAATCATTTTCCTGTGTTTATATGGGATCCTCCAAACCAAGTGGGCGCTTTGGGCCCACAGGATGTGGGTCATGCAACTGACGCGACAGGACGTCGCGGTGTCAGTTGCCAAGGACGAAGCGCTGAGCCTCCTCGTCGCAAAAAAGATATGCTCCTGCATCGCTACGCTGCTTCGTCGCAAGAGCTTGCCCTCGCAAGCATCGGCCAATGCTCTTCCTGCGGGGTCTCATCACTCCGTTCTTCCGAAGGAAAGACAATGACCGAAGGAACTTCGGGCAATGGATTTGCGACGAAGCTAGCGAAGCGATGCAGGAGCACATCTTTGCCCTTCGCCACTTGGTGTTCCGAATCCTAGTATGTAGGAAAAAAATAAATAAAGTGATTGTTAATGGAAAATGACCATAGATAATTCACCTTGATAGGAATTGATATTTTCCAAGCGGCCTGGCCACGAAGACTCCTGTGGCACAGCGAAAGCTGAAGACCCCGCAGGAACGATAGTGACGAGGAGGCTGAAGCTGAGCCCACGGAAAGCGAAGTGGCCAGACCGCTTGGAGGTAATACACCGCTATTCATTTTAATTAGACTTTATCTACAGTCTAAAACAGGAAAGCCTTTACGCTTTCCTGTTTTGCTTTTATTTCTTCAATTTGATGACGAGATCTTCGTCAGGTGTGACGAATACGGTTTTTTGTTCGAAGTAAATGACAAAACCGGGTTTTGCACCGCTCGGTTTTTTCACTTGGCGCACTTCGGTGTAATCGACCGGCACTGAACTCGAGCCGCGCGCTTTGCTGAAATACGCAGCAATGGTTGCAGCTTCAAGGATCGTCGTTTCGTCCGGTTCGTTTGAGTGGATAACAACGTGCGAACCTGGAATATCTTTCGTGTGAAGCCATGTGTCGGATTTAGAAGCAACTTTGAAAGTTACGTAATCGTTTTGCTTATTGTTTTTGCCGACTGAGATGGGAACGCCGGTGCTTGATACATACGGTTCCACAGAAGGCTTGACGGGCTTTTTCTTTTTCTTCGACTTTTGTGCTTTCATAAAGCCTTGTTCCGCAAGCTCTTCGCGAATTTCTTCAATATCGGTGATGCCAGCTTGTTGGACTTGCTGCATAAGCGTTTCGAAATAATTGATGTCGTCTTCTGTTTTCTCAATCTGTTCTTGAGTTTTCACAAGAGCCGTCTTCGCTTTTTGGTAGCGCGAATAGTATTTCTGAGAATTTTCAATCGGCGTTTTTCTAGGATCCAAAGCGATCAATACGGTTTCACCATTGTAATAATTTTCGACTTCGATTTCTTTCAAGCCTTTTGTCATGCGATGCAGATTTGCCATGATCAATTCGCCGTTCAATTGAAGCAGATCACGCTTTTCAGCTTGGTCTTGTTCTTTTTTTAATTTCTTCAATTTCAATTTCAATTTGGCGATTTCGTTTTGCAGCCAGCGTTCAAGGTCGCCGGCTTGCTGTTTCACTCGATCGCGTTCCGCTTTTGCGTAATACATGCGATCCAATAAATCGCCAAGCGTCGGAAATTCTAGTGCATTTCCTTCAATATGCGTAAGAGGCGCAGCGGAGAAATAACTTTTGCCTTCACGTTCGACGTAATAGCCAATGGGCTGTTCTTTCAAAATCTCCTGTAAGAACTGCTGAGCGGTTTCTGCTTTATTGTCAGATTGCTCGAACCTGTGCGTCAGTTCGCGAGCGTTTAATGGTGAGAAACCGGCGAACGTGCTGACAAGTTCCTGCGCGTCCAATTCTGCTAGTTCTTCAGGAGAACTGAAAGGATCTTTCTTATCTTGGGACGGAGGAAATACATAGGGCTGCCCGGGCAATACCGTACGGAACGAGTTTACGCTCGGCGGCAAATGCTTCAGGCTGTCGAGAATCATCATGCGTTCTGCATCCACAAGGATGACGTTCGAATGACGGCCCATCAATTCGACATGCAACTCGCGTTCGATGTCGTCGCCGATTTCGTTTTTGCTTTTAATTTTTAAAATGATTAGGCGGTCGATTTCGTGCTGGCTGATACTGCTAATAACACCGCCTTCAATATGCTTGCGAAGCAGCATGCAAAACATTGGTGGTTCGGACGGGTTTGTGTTTGCCATATTGGTCAAATGCATGCGTGCGTATGACGGATGAATCGATATTAATAGTTTATGGTTTTTCCCTTGTGCGCGTATGTGCAAAAGCAGTTCAAGCTGATTGGGCTGATGAACTTTTGAAATTCTGCCTGACACGAGCTGCTGAAGCTCACGCGTCATTGCTTTTGTAAATAATCCATCAAATGCCATTAAATATCCCTCTTTCAAATCGTTTTGTTCCATCTTATCATTTTCACGGTGTATTATGATATAATAAGACAGTTAGATAGAAAACGAAAACAAAGACCAGTTATGGGTGGCGGTGAAGTCTGTGAAAAAAGCGTTGAAGTTTGTTTCTCTAGGCAGTGGCAATGCCGTGTCGGTGAATCGAATCGTTTCGATTGTTACACCAGATTCTGCACCGTCCAAAAGACTGGTTCAGGAAGCGCGCAGTAAAGGCTTGCTCGTTGATGCGACTGGCGGGAAGAAAACCAGATCAATCTTGGTGATGGACAGCGACCACGTTGTCATTTCCGCTATGTCAGCTGAAACATTAATTGCGCGCGCTGAAGAAAATGACGACGAAACGAATGAGGGATAAAATGAGAAAACATCGCGGACTGCTGATTGTATTATCAGGGCCTTCGGGTGTCGGCAAAGGCACCGTCAGAAAAGAGCTGTTCTCACAGCCAGATACGAATTATGAATACTCCATATCCATGACTACACGCTCGCCTCGAGAAGGGGAAGTTGATGAAGTCGATTATTTCTTTAAGACCCGCAGCGAATTCGAAGGGCTGATCGAGCAAGGCAAATTGCTCGAATACGCTGAGTTCGTCGGGAATTATTACGGCACTCCGCTGGATTACGTCAATATGATGCGGGACGCCGGCCGGGACGTGTTTTTGGAAATCGAAGTGCAAGGTGCGGCTCAAGTTCGGGCGAAAGTTCCGGACGGCTTGTTCATCTTCCTTGCGCCGCCAAGCTTGACTGAACTTGAAGAACGGCTGATCGGCCGCGGCACTGAAACCGATGAAGTAATCGCTTCACGGCTAGGTGCAGCACGCCAAGAACTTGAAATGATGAATTTATATGACTACGTTGTTGAAAATGACGAAGTTGAACATGCTTGTGACCGCATTAATGCAATCATCATTGCGGAGCATTGCAAGCGTGAACGTGTTGAGCAACGCTATCTTGATATGCTAAAGGAGAATGCCTGATGTTATACCCATCCGTTGATAAATTAAAAAGCAAGATCGATTCGAAATACTCGTTGGTGGCGCTTGCTTCCAAGCGTGCCCGTCAATTGCATGAACATGGCGACGAAAAACTTGATTCATACGTATCCCAAAAATCAGTAGGAAAAGCGCTTGAAGAAGTGGCAGCTGGTGCATTGAAGATTGAACAGCAAGATGAATTCGCAATCTATGAAGATGAAATTTAACCATTAATCGCAACCGACGACTCCCAGAGCAAACTTGTTCTTTGGGAGTTTGTTGTTTAGAAAGGGTGTTTGAGTTGTTGGCGAATCGTAAAATCCTATTATGTGTAAGCGGGGGAATTGCAGTTTATAAAGCTGTTGCTCTCGTCAGCAAACTATCGCAGGCAGGGGCCAGCGTGAAAGTAATCATGACCGATTCGGCCAAGCAATTTGTTCAGCCGCTGTCGTTTCAAGTGATGTCCCGCAACGACGTCTATTTTGATACATTCGATGAAAAGGATTCCTCGGTAATCGCGCACATCGATTTGGCGGATTGGGCGGACTTGATCATTGTGGCGCCTGCAACAGCAAATGTCATCGGCAAGCTGGCAAATGGCATCGGCGACGATATGGTAACAACGACTTTGCTTGCTGCAACCGCTCCGATTTGGGTTGCACCTGCGATGAACGTTCATATGTACGACCATCCGGCCGTGAAACGGAATATTCAGCAATTGCACGATGACGGGATTCAATTTATCGAACCGTCTGAAGGATTTTTGGCTTGCGGGTATGTGGGCAAAGGACGTCTTGAAGAACCGGAGAAAATCGTGGAACTGGTTTCCGCTTATTTCTCGCGTCCCAAATCGCTAGCTGGAAAAAAAGTAGTTGTGACAGCGGGACCAACGCGTGAGCGCATTGATCCTGTTCGATTCTTAACGAATTTCTCCAGTGGCAAGATGGGTTATGCAATGGCGAAGGCGGCAGCGGAAATGGGTGCTGAAACGATTTTGATCAGCGGCCCGGTGTCGCTGCAGGTACCTAAAGGAGTCAACAGGATATCAGTTGAAAGTGCGGAAGATATGCTGAATGCGGTGAATAATGAGTATTCGGATGCTGACATCGTGATCAAAACAGCAGCGGTGGCGGATTATCGCCCCATTCAAGCTCATTCACAAAAGATGAAAAAGCAGGCTGGCGGCTCAACAATCGAACTGGAACGGACCATTGATATTTTGCAAACCTTGGGCCAAGAAAAAACACATCAATTATTGATCGGTTTTGCGGCAGAAACCAACGATGTTGCGCATTATGCGAAAGAAAAACTGATACGAAAAAATGCAGACTACATCATCGCGAACGATGTTAGTGAAGCGAATGCCGGTTTTGAATCGGATACAAACCGTGTGACATTGTTTGGCCGCAACGATTTTGAACATAGCTTTGACATGTTGCCGAAAGAACAATTGGCGCAGCAATTGCTCCGTTTGATCGTCGAAAGGGAAGATTCACATGATAGCTGAAGTAATCGTCGATGTAGCTGCCCATCCCATTGACCGGCCGTTTGATTATGCCGTGCCCGAGGAGCTGCAGGTGTTGGTTGAACCGGGTATGCGCGTGAAAGTGCCATTTGGTCCGCGTAAAGTGCTCGGCTTTATCACGGCATTGAAGAATACGTCTGATTTTGATGTGTCTCGAATAAAACCCATCCATGAATTGATGGATGTAGTGCCCGTTTTGAACGAAGAATTATTGGCCATGGCTAAATGGATGAAAAAACAGACGGTGTGTTTTGAAATAGATGCGCTGCAAGTGATGATTCCATCCGCGTTGCGTGCGAAATATGAAAAGCGTTTTGTCTTGAATGCGCCGCTTGAAGAATTGCCTGAAGCGCTTCACCCGTATTTTGATAAACGTCCATTCGTCAGATCGCAAGACGCTGTCGAAGTTTATGGTTTATTGAAGAAAGAGTTGGAGCGCGGAACGATTGTAGCGGATACGGATATCTCGCAGCAGACGGCTGTCAAAAAAGCTCGGATGATTCATATTGCGGATTCACTCGAAAAACTTGAGTCTATCGAAATCCGTTCCAATGCCAAACAACAAGTTAAGTTAATGGCTTATTTCAAAGACAATCTTGGGAAAGTAATCGAGTCGTCAGCATTGCAAAAAGTAGTGGGGACGACATTGCCGACCATATACAGTTTGGCTGATAAAGGGGCTGCGGAAATCCGGAACGAGGAGCTTTACCGCGACCCGAAACTATTAAGCGATATTGAAAAAAAACAAAATCTGCAATTGACCGAAGCTCAGCAATCTGCGTATGACGCGATTGATGCTTCGTTAAATACACCGAAAACCTTCCTGCTTCACGGCATCACAGGCAGCGGTAAGACGGAAATTTACTTGCAGACGATTGAAGAAGTGTTGAAAGTCGGCAAAGAGGCGATTATGCTCGTTCCGGAAATTTCACTGACACCTCAAATGACCGTACGATTCAAAGAACGCTTTGGCGATTTGGTAGCGGTGCTGCACAGCGGCTTGTCAGCAGGTGAAAAATACGACGAATGGCGAAAAATCCAGCGCGCTGAAGTGAAAGTGGTTGTTGGAGCGCGTTCGGCGATATTTGCACCATTTCGCAATTTGGGACTGATCATTCTCGACGAAGAACATGAATCGAGCTATAAACAAGACGACTCGCCGCGCTACCATGCGCGGGATATGGCCATTTGGCGCAGCGAATATCATAATTGTCCAGTGATTCTGGGCAGTGCGACACCATCACTTGAGTCTTATGCGCGTGCGCAAAAAGGCGTCTATGAATTGTTAGTGCTTGAGAAGCGAGCGAAAAACCAACCATTGCCAACCGTCAACATTGTGGATATGCGCGAAGAGCTGCGAAACGGCAACCGTTCGATGTTTTCGGTTCCGCTAGCAGAAGCCATCCGCGAACGGCTTGAACGAAAAGAACAGACTGTGTTGTTTCTCAACAAACGGGGCTATTCATCATTTGTGCTATGCCGCGATTGTGGTACGGTCATGCAATGCCCGAACTGCGATATCTCATTGACCTACCACCGGTCAAGCGAATTAATGAAATGTCATTATTGCGGATACGACGAACGAGTGCCACATACATGTCCGGAATGTGAAAGTGAACACATTCGTTTTTTTGGCACAGGAACTCAAAAAGTCGAAGAAGAATTGGCTAAATTGGTACCTGAAGCACGCGTGCTGCGGATGGACGTCGACACGACACGCAATAAAGGCGCACATGAAAAAATTCTGGCGGCTTTCGGAGAAGGCAAAGCGGATATCCTGCTTGGTACTCAAATGATAGCCAAAGGCCTCGATTTTCCGAATATCACGTTAGTAGGCGTATTATCTGCGGACACGACGCTGCATTTGCCTGATTTTCGGGCAGCCGAAAAAACCTATCAATTGCTGACGCAAGTCAGCGGTCGGGCTGGGCGCGATAAATTGCCTGGAACGGTTTTCGTGCAATCGTATACGCCGGAGCATTACGCGATCACGCTTGCAAAAGACCAATTATACGAGCCGTTTTTTGAACAGGAAATGGCGATGCGTCGCGCAAGCGGCTATCCACCGTATTATTATGTCGTCAACGTACAATTCACGCATGAAGACTTAATGACGGTCGCCAGCTACGCAGACCAAAGCGTCCGTTTCCTCCAGAGCCAATTGAGCCAAAGCACTGTAATTATCGGGCCATCTGCCTCGCTGATTGCCCGTGTGAACAATAGATATCGCTATCAATGTTTGATAAAATACAAAAAAGAACCGAAGCTTGCAGATGTCATGCAACAGCTGATTAAAATTTATCGCTCAGAATGGATAAAAAAAGGTGCGACTTTGTCGATCGACATGAATCCAACTTCGGTAATGTAAAAGAAATGGGGAACCAGAAATGGCAATCTTAGAAATCGTAAAACACCCGAACCCGATTTTAGAACAACAATGTGAAACAGTGACGAAATTCGATAAAAAACTCGCTGTTTTATTAGATGATATGCATGAAACGATGCTAGAAAATGATGGCGTCGGTATTGCCGCACCGCAAGTCAATGTCGCACAGCGCATTGCAATCGTTGATTTCAACGAAGGACAAGAGCCGATTGAAATGATCAATCCTGAATTGGCGCTATATGAAGGCGCTGAAACGGATATAGAAGGCTGCTTAAGCTTCCCGGGGATTTTCGGTGAAGTGGAACGTTATGATCACATCAAGATCAAAGCACAAGAACGGGACGGTTCTTGGTATGAATTAGAAGCGGAAGGCTACGAAGCGCGCGCCATCCTTCATGAAATGGATCATCTCGAAGGTATTTTGTTCACGAGCAAAATTTCGAAATACATTTCGCAAGAAGAGTTGGACGCCATTATTGCTGAAGCAGCTGAAGAGGAGGAAACGGTTTGACGAAAATCGTTTTTATGGGAACGCCGGCTTTTTCCGCACCGATATTGCGCATGCTTGTTGAGGAAGGCTATGACGTGATCAGCGTTGTTACCCAACCCGACCGTCCTGTCGGGCGTAAAAAAGTTTTGACGCCGACGCCTGTTAAGGAAGAGGCATTGCGTCTTGGCTTGCCCGTCTATCAACCAGAAAAATTAAAAAATCCGGATGAATTGCAGTATGTACTCGACCTTGAGCCGGATTTAATCATTACAGCGGCATTCGGACAAATTTTGCCGAGTGCAATTTTAGAAGCGCCGAAATTGGGCGCAATTAATGTGCATGCATCCTTGTTGCCAGACTACCGCGGAGGCGCACCGATCCATCAAGCCATTATCGATGGTCAATCGGAAACGGGCGTCACCATCATGTATATGGTAGACCGCCTTGACGCTGGAGACATCATTTCACAAACTATTGTGCCGATTGAAAGCACGGATGACACAGGAACGATGTTCGATAAATTGAGTGCGGCTGGTATGGAATTGTTGAAAGAGACCTTGCCTTCAATCATAAATGGAACCAATTCAAGAGAACAACAAGATGAAGAAAAAGTAACGTATGCACGCAATATATCAAGAGAACAAGAACGCATTGATTGGACGAAATCTGCAGTTTCGATCTCGAACCAAGTGCGTGGACTGCATCCTTGGCCAGTGGCCTTTACAACGTACAATGAGCAAAACATGAAAATCTGGAAAGCGGCTGTGACCGAATCTGCGAAAAGTGGTAAACCGGGAGAAGTGCTCGAACTGGGTGACGATGCCTTGATCGTGCAAACCGGTGATGGCGTTTTGGCAGTTACAGAATTACAACCCGCCGGAAAAAAACGCATGAGCGCTGCAGATTATTTAAAAGGACCTAAGATCCAGGTGGGAGATTTACTCGTATGAAAAACAAAAAACTACAAGGCAATGTTCGGGATGCGGCATTTTCCATTTTATGGGCTGTCGAAAACAAACAGGCCTATAGCAATTTGCTGCTGCATCAGACAATTGAAAGCTACGCCATTTCCAATAAAAACAAAGGCTTGTTGACGGAAATTACGTATGGCACGCTGCAACATCAGATGACTTTGGATTATTACCTCGAACCTTTTCTAAAAGGCAAAGTAGAGCCGTGGGTCAAAACCTTGCTGCGCTTGTCGCTGTATCAAATCGTCTATTTGGACCGCGTGCCATCGCATGCGGTTGTTCATGAAGCGGTAGAAATTGCAAAACGGCGCGGCCATGGTGGTATCGCCAAGTTTGTAAACGGCGTTCTTCGTTCGGTTCAACGAGACGGCGTCCGGTCGTTCAACACGATCAGCGATCCATATGAGAAAATTTCCATCGAAACGAGCCATCCGGTATGGATGATCAAACGCTGGACGGAGCAATTCGGATTGGAAAAGACACGGGAAATGGCTTTGGAGAACAATACAATTCCTTCGCAGACGGTTCGTGTCAACCGAGTGCGAGCAACTCCTGAAGAAGTGATCGAGATGCTTGAATCGGAAGGCTTAGAAGCAGTTCAAAGCAAATGGGTTCCCGAATGCCTCATCGTGACAAATGGCCAGCCTGCCAAAACGGCAACTTTTGAAAAAGGCTTTATCACGATACAAGATGAAAGTTCGATGTTAAGCGCATATGCTTTGCAAGCTGGACCGGGTATGGAAGTGCTTGATATGTGTGCAGCGCCAGGCGGAAAAACAACGCATATTGCAGAAAAAATGGAAAACAAAGGCCATTTATTCGCAATGGATCTGCATAAGCATAAAATTAAATTGATTGAAGAAACGGCGACGCGTCTAGGGCATTCCGTAATTGATGCAGAAGTTGGAGACGGTAAAAAGAGCGTCGAGCGTTTCGGTTTGGAAAAATTCGATCGTATATTAGTGGATGCTCCGTGCAGCGGCCTTGGTGTGATCAAGCGCAAACCGGACATCAAATACACGAAAAAAGAAGAGGATTTCGATCGATTGCAAGAAATCCAGTTGGAACTTCTTGACCAAGCTGCGCAATTATTGAAGCCAGACGGCATAATGGTTTACAGCACATGTACGGTCGACTCTGTCGAAAATCGCGGCACAGCTGAACGGTTCTTGAAAGACCATCCTGATATGGAAAAAATCGAGGTGGCGTTGCCAAAAGAATTGGGCCTTAAAAACACCGGCTTTGTACAAATTTTTCCGCAAGATTTTGGCGGCGACGGATTTTTCATTTCCGCGTTCCGTAAACAAGCTACGAGTTAATAAATTCAAGCATGATCAGATAAGAAACGGGGTGCCGGAGTTTGGTGCAATATGTTTTGGAAAGTGACACGGGTAAAAAACGCAAAGTTAATGAAGACCGGGTAGCGGTTTTGCAGCGTCCGGATGGGCTGCTGCTCGCAGTGGTCGCCGATGGGATGGGTGGACATAATGCGGGTGATGTAGCGAGTTCCATGACCGTCGACACATTGGGGGAAATGTTCATCGAAGCAGATGCTGCTGCTTTTTCGTCAGTTGATGAAAAGAAATCATGGTTATCCGTAACCGTTCAACAAATCAATCGCAAGGTATATGACCACGCGATTCAAAATCCTGCTTGTAAAGGGATGGGAACAACTCTTATAGCGGCTTTGATTGAAAGGGAAGAATGTGTCATGTGCCATATCGGCGACAGCCGGGCTTATATCATCAATGGTTCTATTGAACAAGTGACGCGTGACCATTCCTACGTCAATGTATTGCTCGATAGCGGTGAAATTAGCGAAGAGGAAGCAGAAGCGCATCCGAAGAAAAATTGGATTGTCAAAGCGTTAGGGACTGATCCTACAATTGATGGGGAAATTCTTCATTTTTCTATAGCAAGTCTTTCGCATATGTTGATTTGTTCAGATGGCCTTAGCAATAAAATAACCAAAGAAGAGATTTCTTCCATTATTCGTTCAGAAGCGCCATTATCTCGTAAAGGTGAAGAAATGGTGAATCTTGCAAATGATATGGGAGGAGAGGACAATATCTCGTTCGTTCTTCTTTCCTTGAAGGATGAGGAGGGGTAAGCATGTTAATCGGCAAAAGCATAAACGGCCGTTACAAAATTTTAGAGTTAATCGGCGGAGGTGGCATGTCGAACGTTTACCTGGCTCACGATATGATTTTGGACCGGGATATCGCCATCAAGATTTTGCGCTATGATTTCTCCAATGAAGAAGAATTGCGCAGGCGTTTTCAGCGTGAGGCATTGTCGACTACGAGTTTGGCACACCCGAACATTGTAAATATTTTCGATGTTGGCGAAGAAGGCTCGCTGCATTATCTCGTGATGGAATATGTGCCCGGGAAGACGCTCAAGGAATACATAATCGAGCATTCACCCGTGGAGCCTGAAAAAGCCGTGAAGATTATGAAACAGCTGACATCGGCTTTGGCGCATGCCCATCACAATCAAATCGTTCACCGGGACATCAAGCCTCAAAACATTTTGATGGACGCTGAAGGGAACGTTAAAATTACCGATTTCGGCATTGCGATGGCATTAAGCGCAACTTCTTATACGCAGACCAATTCCGTGCTTGGCACAGTCCATTATTTATCGCCGGAACAAGCGCGTGGTGGGGCAGCCAATAAAAAATCCGATATCTACTCGTTGGGTATTGTCATGTTCGAGTTGCTGACTGGACGGTTGCCGTTCTCGGGTGAATCTGCAGTTTCGATCGCATTAAAACATTTACAAACAGAAACACCATCACTGCGTGAAATCGTACCGGCAATGCCGCAAAGTTTGGAAAACGTGGTGTTGAAAGCGACAGCGAAAAATCCGCAGCATCGCTACCAGTCTGCGAATGAAATGGAAGAAGATCTATCAACGGTTTTATTGCCAGAACGTATCAATGAACCGAAGTTTACGACGCCTCATGACGATGATGAAACAAAAGCGATGCCAGCCATAAAAGATCCGAAAGTGTATGAAGGCTCACAGGATACAAAAACTGTCGCACCGGTCGATGACGTAAAAATTGCTGGAGCAAGCAAAAAGAAACCTCCCGTTGCACCGAAGAAAAAGAAAAGAAAATTACCTTTGGTTCTCGGGATAATCGGCGCCATCATTTTGATCGGTTTGATATCTGCTTTTGCATTCCCAGGGTTGTTTGAACCGCGACAAGTCGCTGTGCCAAATGTCTCTGGCATGGAACGTACCGAAGCAATCGAGGAGTTAGAAGCTGCTGGATTCCTAATCGGAGAAGAGCAGCAGAAGGCGTCTGAAGAAATTGAAGAAGGTCATGTTATTCGGACCATCCCTGAAGCAGGAAAGATGCGAGACCGGGAATCTAAAATTCAATTGTTCATCTCCTTAGGCAAGGCGAGTATCCTCTTTGAAGATTACACAGGGCAAGATGCAGCAGAGACAGAAACATTGCTTCAAGAAGCTAATTTCAAAGAAGTCAGCTTGGTTGAAGAATTCTCGAATGAACCGGCAGGCACCATTTTATCGCATGAACCGAAAGCGGGAGAAGAAGTGATTGCTTCTGAAACAGAAGTGATTTTGACGGTCAGCAAAGGCAAAGATTTGCGGACGGTTGAAAACATCGTAGGATATTCGGAATCTGACTTGAATCAGTATGCACGTACTTCGGGCTTTAATATCCGAATCATCGGTGAGGAATCTTCAGATTCAGCACCGGACGGTACTGTTTTATCGCAGACGCCAGCCGGCGGGGAAGCGCTTGAAGCGGGCAGCACGATTGAAGTCGTCATGTCCTCGGGTAAAGCGCCTCTGCCATTGAAGACTTACATTCGCACAATCGAAATTCCATACGAACCAGCTGAACCGGCAGAAGAAGGCGAAGAACCGGTAGAACAGACTGTTCAAATCTATATTCAAGACAATGACACGACTATGGCGACGCCGGTTGAGGAATTCACCATCACCGAAACCGAATCGCGCAAAATCGAATTGCAGATTGCCGAGGGCGGCAGTGCAACTTATCGAATCGTTCGTGATTCGACAGTCATTGAAGAAGATACGGTTGAGTACAATAATGTAGAATAAATTCATTAGCTGACAACAGAAGGAGTGAAAGCAAGCATGCCGAAAGGTCAAATCAGAAAAGCGCTGAGCGGCTTCTATTATGTATTGGACGAAGACGGCGAACGTTACACTCAGTGCAGGGGACGTGGCGTGTTCCGCAACCGCCAAATATCACCGTTAGTCGGCGATTATGTCGACTATGAAGCGGATAATGATTTAGAAGGCACGATTACTCACGTCCACGAACGGAAAAATGAGCTTGTGCGTCCGCCGATAGCGAATGTAGACCAGGCAATTCTTGTGTTTTCAGCCAAACAGCCTGATTTCCACACGATGTTGTTGGACCGATTTCTGACCGCAATCGAATCACATAATATCCAGCCCATTATTTGCATTACCAAAATGGATTTGCTGAATGATAGCGAAAAAGAAAATCTCGATGGATTTATAAAAGATTATGAGGAAATCGGTTATGAAGTGATCCCGACGTTTATCGGCGATCCTCAATTGCAACAGCGTTTAATGCCTGTATTGGAAGGGAAAATCAGTGTGCTTGCGGGGCAATCAGGCGTCGGTAAGTCAACGATGCTCAATACGATTCTGCCTGCGCTGGATTTGAAAACAGATGCCATTTCCAAGGCGTTAAATCGCGGCAAGCATACGACGCGCCATGTGGAATTGCTTGAAGTCAATAAAGGCTTGCTGGCTGACACACCTGGGTTTAGTTCGTTTGACTTTGAGACAGTTGAAAAAGAAGAGTTGTCCGAGTATTTCCCAGAATTCGCTGCACGGTCAAATGGTTGCAAATTTCGCGAATGCCTTCACTTGAATGAACCGAAATGTGCGATTAAAGCAGCTGTGGAAAGCAAGGAAATTCCGGAATATCGCTATAAGCATTACTTAAAATTTTTAGAAGAAATTATGACGAGAAAGCCGAGGTACTCCAATGATTAAAATTGCCCCTTCGATATTAGCAGCAGATTTTGCAAAATTAGGAGAAGAAGTTTTAGAAGTTGAAAAAGCAGGCGCTGATTGGATTCACATTGATGTCATGGATGGTCATTTTGTACCGAACATCTCTTTTGGCGCAATCGTCGTCGATGCCATTCGTCCACTGACGAAATTGCCGCTCGATGTGCATTTGATGATTGAAAATGCAGACCGTTATATTGAAGACTTCGCGAAAGCGGGAGCGGATTACATCACGGTCCATGTTGAAGCTTGTCCACATCTGCATAGAACAATCCAATTGATTCGCGCATCTGGCGTCAAGCCGGGGGTTGTTTTGAACCCGCATTCGCCGATCGAATCAATTCTTCCGATTTTGGAGGATATTGACCTCGTGTTGTTCATGACAGTCAACCCAGGGTTCGGCGGCCAAAAATTCATTGATTCGGTAGTGCCAAAAGTGGAACAATTGTCGAAAGTTATCCGTGAAAAAGGATTATCGATCGACATTCAAATTGACGGCGGCATCAACGAAGAAACCATCATTCCATGTGCAAAAGCTGGCGCGAATGTTTTTGTGGCAGGTTCAGCGATCTTTGGCAAAGAAGACCGCACGAAAGCATTACAAGACATTAAGCGAGCTGGAGAAGAGGCAGTTTCGTGAATGTCGTAATCGTTGGCGGCGGTCCGGTTGAAGAACTGCCAGACTTTGCTGCTTGGCCTGATGCAATATTCATCGGTGTAGATGCCGGAACATTGGTTTTACTGGAACAAGGTATTTTACCGACAGCAGCAGTAGGCGATTTTGATTCGGTGTCGCAAGAGCAGCTGGAAGAAATTGCAGCAATGTTCCTGGATTTTTCGCAAGCGGAAGCAGCGAAGGATGAAACCGATACGGAACTTGCGCTTAAGAAGGCGATGGAATATACACCAAAGCACGTTTATGTGGCAGGTGTAACAGGCGGACGTCTGGATCATTATATGAGTGCGCTTCACGCTGTCTATCATGTGCATCTTAAGCATGCATCTACAGAATTTTACATCGTGAACAAGCAAAACCGTATTCGTTTCATATAACCTGGGGTGCATAGGATTCAACGGGAAAGCGGTTATCGTTTCATCTCGTTTTATCCTTTTGCCGAGGAGATTGAAGGGTTTACACTGAGCAATTTCAAATACCCTGTAGCTGATGAAACCATTCGTTTCGGGTCAACGCGATTTGTCAGCAACGAATTTGATGGCGAAGGCACCGTGTCTTTTTCAAAAGGTAGCTGCATCGTTATCGAAAGCGTAGATAAGTGAAAAGGTGCATCGGAGAAATCCGATGTACCTTTTCAGATTGTAGACAAAGTCTGATTAAAATGAATATCAGTGTATAACTTCCAATCGGTCTGGCCACTTCGCTTTCCGTGGGCTCAGCTTCAGCCTCCTCGTCACTAAAAAACATTGCTCCTGCATCGCTGCGCTAGCTTCGTCGCAAAGGTTTGACCGAACGCAGATTGATCAAACCTTGATTGCGGGGTCTTCAGCTTTCGCTGGTTCCACAGGAGTCTTCGTGGCCAGACCGCTTGGAGAATGTCGGCTTTCATCAAAGTGAGTTATCTACTTTCATTCTCTATTAACAAACACTTTACTTATTTTTTATCCCTACACTCT
>JBFEIJ010000063.1:0-16182 GCA_041553775.1 Planococcus sp. (in: firmicutes) | reverse complement strand
TTCAGCTTTTTGAATCACTAATTATGCAGTTTTTTTCTGTTTGCGGTTAAATAACAGTAACCCGCCAGATACCGCCATCAGCATACCAATCATTGTGTAAAGCGGACCATTAGAAGATGTAGTCGGCATTTCATCTCCTTCTTCAGCCATTTCAACTTGACCACGAATTTCACCATTTGGATATTGTTCCGTATGAAGATTTACATAAATATCACCAGCAACCATTGCTTTTGTGAACTCTTCCCAGCTCATGTCACCAGCAAGGTCAGCTTCGGTCAAAGTACCTGTTGCTACTTCACCGTCATAATCTACTGGCTCCTCGTTATTAAACAAAACCATTTCTACAGGACCATCAGCTCCAGCCGCTCCGCTATGGAAATGACCTGCAAGAGTGTTATCCAACCCAGACGCATTGACGGTAAACTCCAAAGACGTACCATCTTCGTTAAATTCTACATGCGTTTCACCTGTAGCATCGCTTTCAACAACTGTAGTTTCTTGGTCTGGCGTCATTTCCGCCATAAATTCCTGACCTTCATGAGCAGCAAAAACCGATCCGGCAAAACCAGTGACAGCCAACAATGACACGAGCGGTAACACAAAACGTTTTTTCATAAATCCAACTCCTTCTTGCAAATTTCGCCAGTTAGCGATACCATATTATACAATAAAATAATCTTAAAAGTGTGAATTTTCTGATATAAATTAAAAAATAGTTTCAGTAAAACTTCAAAATCTATTATGAGAATGGGGAAATTCGCTGCAGTATCGTTAATTTAGGATTTCCTTATATATTTAGATAGACTTTTAATTAGCCGTTATTAAGGGGCATTTAATTAAGGGGATATGTTCAAAATCCATTCTAGTTACAAAATGGGAGTGATCGATCGTGCGAAGAAAAGTGGCAGTGATCCTCATATTATTAGGCTTATTATTTGCGGGGTGGAATGGGTTCACTTGGCTTTTTCAAATGTCTTCCGGGAAAGAAGAAATCAGCGCGAACGATCTAGTGAAAGTTGACAGAAATGAAAAAATATCAATCGACAATACCGAGACTCCGGTAACGCATAAAAAAACTGCACCAGTAAATAACTCATCAAGCGCTCTTAAAGACATAGACAAAAATACTTCAGGTCAGGATGAAGAAAAGCTTGTTTCACGAGACTATAAGGAATATACGCGAGGGGAAAAAGTTGGCTGGTTGCTCATTCCATCTCTGGGCAACAAATACCCGATCTACTGGGGAACAGATGATGAAACATTAACCCAAGGGGTAGGGAATTATGTCGGGAAGTATACGACGCCGCCTGATGGTCTAGGACATACCGTGTTATCGGGCCACAGAGACACGGTTTTTCAGGAATTAGGGAACTTAAAAGAAGACGATCGCATATTCGTTCAATTTGAAGGTATGCAATACGAATACAAAATAAAGCGGACTTGGGTCACAGATGCTGAAGACAGAACCGTAATAGTTGAAAAAGATGAACCTGTGCTGACCTTAACCACTTGTTATCCTTTTTCATTTATCGGAGCGGCACCGGAGCGCTATATCATTGAAGCACCGCTCGTAGGGAAAACGAAAATGTAGTATCGGATTGAGTGATAACCTAGTCAGAGCTAGTCACCTTTATGTAAGGAGTGATGGCATCGAATATAATGTGCAGAGGGTTGTAGTATGTAAATATGAATTTTTGTCCTAGTACTTCTATAGCCAATATTCATAAACAAAAAATGATTTAAATAATTAAAGCAGAAAACAGTCGACTAATTTAGACTGTTTTCTGCTTTTTACTTTTATATTAATCTTTCGCAATGCGCCATAGAAAAGCGTTCCTGTTAATCGCAATAAAGCTAACAGCTGCCAACAAGATTCCAGAAAAGACAAAGACGGTGCGAATGCCGAATGAATCAGCAAGGATACCCATCATAAGCGAAGACAGGCCGAATATTCCTGTTCCAATTGCACCGAGCGTCGTGAAAACGGTCGGCAATTGGTCCCGCGGCACACTTGTTTGGATGACGATTTGCTGCAGGATGTTTTTCAATTGCCCAAACGCACCAACCAGTAACGACAAGACAATTGCCAATACCGGAAAGCTGTTCTGTCCGAAGAAAAATCGACAGATTAGTAGGGGAAGATTTATCAAAAAATTTATGTAATGCGCATCTAAGGACGCAGATCCCACGGTTCGATGGAGCCGATTAGCATTTCGTCTTGTTCTTCTCGTATAGCATGTATAACACCGTCGGAAATCTCATCATTTGTTAACCAGCGGGAACTGCCGTTTTCTATTTTGAACCCTAATTGAATCTGGTGATAACGAACATGGTCGGGCACTGGGATGTTCGTTTTGACATCTTGTAAATTTGAACTGCTGCCATTGACATGGAAAAAGTTCACGTGCTGAGCAGTGTGAAGCAATTTCAATAAACTAGGAATAGCCTGCGGAGCGGTGGAATGCACCCAAGCGACGATCAATTGAATCGGGCCATGCTGTTGTTGGATGCCATGGATCAGTTCAGTCCATTCAGCCGTATTAGCATAATCCACCAATACCGGGGTCAGTTGTGATGGATTTTGGTCTAAGACAGTTTGCATTTTTTTAGGATTTCTTCCAGCAATGGAGACATGATAACCGTTTTTCGCTAACCAAACCGAAACTTTGGCGAGCATTCCGGTGCCTCCAATCACAAGTGCATGTTTCAATGCAGTCACTCCTTTTTTATCACATTTTCATCAATGACGAATTGTAGGCTGCCTTTCTTTTCGGCCCAAGCTAGCAACCGGTTAGCGATTTGTTCAGGTTGATCCCATTGAAGCATATGGGAAGAATCGTCGATTTTTTCGATAGTTATATCTTCAATATTCTCTACCAGCTGTGAAACCCCCTTTGTTCGAGCTTCATTCAACTCAAGAGGGTGTGAGGCATAAAGCAATAATGTCGGTGCGTTAATAAATGAGTAGGCGTCTGTGAACGGCTCTGCAAAAAAAGCTTTAATAATAGCGAGCACCGTTAATGTCGCAGCCATTAACTCGAATTTGCCATCTTGTCTGGTGGTGAAAAGCGAAGCGACATACGATTCTTTTTCGGAGTCCCATCGCTGTGTGTAAGTTTGATACTCGTTGAAAATATCGGTTTTATTCAAATAAATCGCCTGTTCCATGTAATTCTGCCAACCCGAGTAAGCGTAAGTGAATGTCATTTCAGGTTGGTTTTGTGGAAAAGTGAAAGCCCCATCAAGCAACACCAGTCCTAATACGTTTTTCGGGTAATAGCGGGTGAAATGCAATGCCACGTCCGCTCCCCAGGAATGGCCCATCATATAATACGAACCCTTTACGATTCTTTTTAAAATCTGATTAAGCCACGCAGCCATATTCGAAAATAAATATGCTTCTTCGCTTTCAAAAGCTGTCGTTTTTCCGTGGCCAGGACTGTCCAATACGATGACGTGAAAATGTTTTTTTATAAACGGCAGCAATTCGCCGAAACTATAAAGCCCATTACCAGCAAGTCCGTGAAAGCACACAATGGTGGGATTTCGCTTATCGCCAATATCCCAATAGCTCACATTGCCATAGGGTGTTGAAATATCCATGCGCTGCATTTTATTCCGTCCTCCAACTGTTTGTGTCGTTAGGGAAAGCTGAATCTTGTAGCCGTGAGTTCGTCCTAATCTATATTAAGTAAGTATTCCCATTATACTACACTATTCTGGAAATTAATTGGATTAAATTAGTCTAATTAGATATAGTTGTAGGGAGGGATAATGAATACGCGACATCTATATTGAGGGATCTTCAATCAATTGATGCATGTAAATGATTAAGCTTATTAAAAGAAGAAATATAGTATAAAAATCTGTCAGTGTGGAGTTGAAAAGATGTTCATCGTCAACGTAGAAGGTGCCATATATAAAGAAGGAAAATGGCTGATTGTCAAAAGAAGTGAAAAAGAAGATCATGCCCCAGGCGCACTAGCTTTAGTGGGTGGCAAAGTAGATCAAGAAGGAAATTCCACGGATATTTTGGAACGAACTTTAATAAGAGAAGTGGAAGAAGAAGTGGGCGTCATCGTTTCGAATCTTACATATGTAAATAGTTCGTCGTTTATAGCAGACTCAGGTGTCCATGTCGTGGATATCGTGTTTCTGTGCTCGTATGAATTTGGTGAACCGTATGCCAAAGATCCGGATGAAGTGGCAAATGTCGCTTGGATGAGCACGCAGGAAATTCTGGACAGTGAAGAAATTCCTGATTTTTTGAAAGTGAACATACAGCTCGCGGATAATTTGGTGAAAAGCAACACGACTATTCAGTCAGTTTAATGAATTACTAAAATAAGAAAAACTAGCAAACTTTTATAGCGAGGTGAACCGAATGGGAACTTTATTTTTGTCCGGTGGTGGAGATAAACAACATACGGAAAAATTTGATCAAGAGTTTTTAGCAGAGATTGGGATTGCGAAACCATTATTGTACATTCCGATAGCGATGAAACAGATAAAATCATATGAAGAATGCTACGAATGGGTGGAAAGTGTCTTTAAGCCGCTCGGCATTCAGGAAATTAGCATGTGGACGGATTTGAATGGGAAATCGTTAAATGACTTGGAACAATTTTCGGCCATTTATATCGGGGGTGGAAACACCTTTTCTTTATTAAGCGATTTACGCAGTTCGGTTTTTGATGCCCTATTAACGGAGTATGTTCAAGCTGGGGGCATCCTTTATGGAGGCAGCGCCGGAGCAATCATTTTGGGGTCGGACATACAGACCTGTGCTCATCTCGATTCCAATGACGTACAGGTAACGGAATTTAACGGTTTCGGTTTAATAGGTGATTTTGCGATTTGGTGCCATTACAGCAGCAGCGATGATGACTTGATTGGCGATTATATAAATAAAACCGGAAATCCGGTATTGGCTTTATCGGAAGAAACGGGAGCTTATGTTAAAGGTGGGATGATCCGAATCACGGGAACAAAACCGGCATTCCTATTTAATGAAACGAGGAAGCTGGAGTTAATGCCTGAAGCGAAAAAGGATTTGTTTTCAGCTAGTTCTGCAAAAGTTTAAAGAAGGATGTGAACCTCATTAAAACCAAGCTGGTGATCATACGTGGAAATTCCGGCAGCGGAAAAACGACGATAGCGAAAAGCTTGCAACAGCATTTCGGGGAAGCGACATTGCTGGTGTCTCAAGACACCGTTCGCCGCGATATGTTGATGGTTCGCGACCGTGAAGGCAATTTATCGATGGAGTTGATCCGGCAAATTGCGGAGTACGGCAAAGGGAAATGTGAGCTTGTCATTGTGGAAGGAATTTTTGTGAAACATATTTACGAGCAAATGCTTCGCGACTTGATCCAATTTTACGAAGGAGAGGCGCATGTTTATTATTTCGATCTGCCGTTTGAGAAAACCGTCGAACGCCACCAGTCAAGGCCGCAAGCAGAGGAATTTGGGGAAGAGTCGTTGCGAAAATGGTGGAGCCCCGAGGATTTTTTAGGGGTAGTCGGGGAAAAGACGCTGACTCTAGACATGTCGAAGGATGATATTTTACGCATCATCTGCCAGCACATAGAAGAAAAATCCGCTGTCACCGAATAATTAATCAAGCGGAGTAGAAAGGAGCGACTGCATGGAATGGGAAAGGCGGTTATTGGCTACTGCGCGTGGTCAGTTTGAGGTATTTATAAAAGGTGAAGGCACACCCCTATGCGTCACGCATCATTACTCCGAATTCAATGAAACCGGCGATTATTTTGCCGACACCTTTACGAAGACAAATCGAGTGTATCTGGTCAATTTAAGAGATACCGGAAACTCGGAGAAAGCGATTTATCCCCATCAATTGAGCCTGCTGGAGACCGTATTGGATTTGTAAGCGGTGCGTGAAAAACTGGGTCACGCGCAATGGGGATTTGCCGGCCATTCGACCGGCGGTATGCTGGGTCTTGTTTACGGCATTTATTTTTCAAAAAAGCTTTTTTCGCCATTGTTGTCGGAGCAGCAGCCCGCGAATACATGACCTTTTCAAGCAGCTGCATTTACCACCCACAGCACCCGAAATTTGCTGAAATGCAAGCATTGCTCGAAAAATTGAAGAGAGCGGATATGCCTTTAGCGGAAAAACAAGAACTGAAAATGCAACGAACCAAACTTTCTTTAGTGGATCCCGACAAACACGATGCCTATTTTTCCCGAGGGATCAACAAAGAGTTGTCGGCCATCCGCCTCAATTTTTTTAGCAGAGAGTTGCATGTATTTGATGTGACCAGAAAGTTGACGCTCATCACGACGCCTACTTTAATCCTGTGCGGAAGGCATGATGTTCAATGTCCACTAGAGTATTCAGTGGAGATGGAAGCGCTAATTGCAAACTCGACTTTAACGATTTTTGAAAAAAGCAATCATTATCCGTTTTTAGAAGAAGCGGATCAATGCACCAATACATATCAATCGTTTGTTAGAAAACTAGAAAATACTTAAGCATTGAGCAAGAAGGAGGTATTAGGTTATGGAGATATCCCTACAGAGGCTGCGTAAAAGCGATGCTGAAAATTTGATGGCGTTTGAGCGCGACAATCGTCTTTTTTTCGAACAAATGGTGCCAAGCCGAGGCGATGATTATTACGAATGGGATATGTTTGTAAAGCGGCATCAAGCGTTGCTCGATGAACAACAAAGCGGTCATTCCCGGTTTTATTTAATTAAAGACAAAGACGCCAACATTGTAGGGCGCATGAATGTAACGGATATCGAAAATAACGCTGCGGAAGTCGGCTTTAGAATGGGAGAATCTTATGTCGGAAAAGGGCTTGGCAAAAAGGCGTTAACGTTATTGCTGAGCCAAGATCCGGACATTAAGCGGTACTATGCCAAAACAACGACTGTAAACAAAGCGTCTCAAAAAGTATTAGAAAACAACGGCTTTGTAGAAACGGAAATCAGTGAAGACGAGTTTGAATTGAATGGACAAAAGATGAGATTTGTTCATTATGTGTGGGATAAAAAGAACGACCCATCTTAGAAATAAATTCCTTTTTTCAGAAAGGAGATTATATGAACACTCGATATTTGCTTAAGACTACTGGGTTATTGTTGATCTTGATATTTGGTGGCGGGTTTGTTGTACGTTTGATGCAAGACGGGGATTTTTTTATCGCCGAATTTCTGGGCGGATTGTTGGGGATGGTCCTTTTACTCCTAGGGTACTCTTTAAAGCAGAAAAGCGAACAGAATCCCAAGTCATGAAATCCAGCTGCCACAAGGAAAGGAAGCGGAACAGCCATGCTATTACATACCGAAAAATTTGGAACAGGAGAACCGATCATTTTCTTACATACAGGATTGCAGACCTCTTTGACCGATTTTGAATATCAACGAGATTATTTTAAAACTACTTACCAAGTGTACCTTCCGGACTTAAGAGGTCATGGAAAATCCTTAAGCGCTGATATCTCAAATTTTTTTGTGGACACCGCCAACGATTTGGCAGATACCATGGAAGAACAAGGAATTGACGCTGCACATATTGCAGGGGCATCATTGGGCGCATTAGTGGGCATCTTTTTTGCTAAAAAATTTCCGAAGAAAGTTAAAAGTTTAACCATCTCCGGGGTGACAGCCAGTAAGCCTGAAAATTGGCGAGAGATGCATCAAGAAGAAATGGCTTTTCAAACGCAATTATTGGAAAACGAGCAGGCCGTAGCTTATTTTAACGAATTGCATAAGTCCGACTGGAGACAGTTTATCTATATGGGCCGCAATGCAGAATGGTACCCATTTCAGGAAACCGAAGATCTGTCGGGGCTTGATATGCCTATATTGTTCATTGTTGGTGAAGCCAATCCAAACGAAACCAAAGGTGCCCTTTCTTATCCGGCGACGAATCCGAACGTTCATGTGGCAATCATCCCGTTTGCTTCTCATCTAGTGCATAAAGATCAACCAGAATTGTATACGAAAATAGTGGAGTTGTTTCTACAAAACGAAGATCAGAAGTAATTAAATACGTTACGGCATTGCTGCGGATAAAAGTCTGAACGGGAAAGAATAAAGCGTTGAATAAGCAATGCATTAAACCATACATAGGAGCGAAATCAAATGAAGTATACGTTTCAACCGCTGTCTCAAAAACAAGCCGAAGACATTGCTGAATGGCAATACGACGGGGATTACGCTTTTTATGACATGACGGCGGACTTAGAAGATCTGCAACAATTTTTAAATCCCGATGAACGTAAAGACGACTATTTTGCAGTGTTTACGAATGGAGAGTTAATCGGATTTTATTGTTTCCAAAAAGTAACGGAAAACATGGTTGATATCGGTCTTGGCATGAAACCGGATTATACAGGTGCAGGCAAAGGGGCGGAATTCGTGCAAGCTGGGTTGGATTTTGCAACAGGTCGTTACAAGCCTGAAAAAATGACGTTAGCAGTAGCTGCTTTTAATAAACGAGCGATTCGTGTTTATCAAAAAACGGGATTTCAAATAACTGAAAAGTTTAAGCAACAAACCAATGGCGGCGAGTACGACTTTGTGAAAATGCAGCTAACCTGCACATAAACAGGAAAAGAGGACTTGAAATGGAAGTTTGGGATTTAGTAGACGGCGAGCGGCAACCGCTTGGAAAATTGCATACGCGAGGGGTGGATTTACAGCCTGGAGAATTTCACATCGTTGTCGAAGTGCTGACGGTTAATCAAGACGGCAAAATTTTGTTGACGAAAAGAGATGCGGCAAAAACCTATCCGTTATTGTGGGAAAGTACGGGCGGATCCGTTAACGCTGGCGAAAGCAGTGTGCAAGGAGCCATACGGGAACTTTACGAAGAAACGGGCTTGTCTGTTGCTCCAGAAGCGCTTTACTTTATCGGCGAGATCAAGCACGGCCATTATTTCTTAGATAGCTATGTATGGAAAAGCGAGCAAAACATTGAACTCAGCAAATTGAAGTTGCAGGTCGGGGAAGTTTGCGATGCAAAATTGGTCACGATGCAAGAACTTGAAGCGATGCACCGATCAGGCGAGGTCGTACCACCAGTATGGGATCGGTGGCAATTGTATGCAGAGCCTTTAGCTCAAGTGATGAAGACATCTGGTATGTTCAGCAAATAAAAAGTTGAGCTACTAAAAAAGAACAACCACGGGGGTGATGAACATGGATATCTCCATTCGAAAGATGAATCATACGGATTATGACGTGATGTCAAAATGGTTGAGCACAAAAGAAGTGTTAACATTTTACGGAGATGTGGATGAGCCGTTTTCAGTGGAGCAAATCAAGAATAAATACGAAGCACGTGTAAATGGGCAACACGCAGTTACTCCTTTTATTGTTGAACTGGCACATACTCCGATTGGATACATGCAGCGCTATCCGTTAAGTGAAGAAGCACGGATCGAGTACGGTTATCCTCTTAACGTGCACATTTACGGCATGGATCAATTTATTGGATTGCCCGAATACTTCGATCAAGGAATAGGCACCCAGATGGTGAGGCAATTCGTAGATGATGTATTTCATGAAACGGATGCGGACATGATTGTCTTAGATCCTGAGCTTACCAATACACGCGCGATTAAATGCTATGAAAAATGCGGATTTGCAAAAGTGAAGAAAATTCAGCAGGGGTCAAAATGGTTAATGGAATTGAAAGCGGAGAGGAGGCATTTATGAACCATCTAGCCATACTGACAGTCGGCAAAACCCATAGCGGCAAAACCTCATTCGCAAAAAAGCTGGAAACTAAAATGCCCAACTCTCTCGTAATCGACCAAGATGCACAAGCTGAATTTCTCCATATCTACTATCAAAAACTGATACCGGAAAAAGGACCGAACATCATTAAGAACAAATTAACGAAACTGATTCTCGACTATGCGGTGGAAGAAACAAGCAGCCATATCATTTTGTCCAACGCCAATCGAAGTTATGACAATCGCAAACGCCTTTTAGATTATTTTCAGGAAAAAGGGTTCATGACGGCTCTCGTGCATTTTGCGATTCCAGACGTCATTCTTGAACAAAGAATTGCAAATAGCCATCGGAATCCAGCAATTATACGAACTGCTTCCTCTTTTGATCACGTGCTTGCTTCACAACAAGCGGAGGACAAAACCGAGACAGTGTTGATACCAACTTCTGCGGAAGCTACGCATTTATATACAGTTAAAAACGATGAAGAAATCGATTCGGTCATTCATCAAATCATAGCGGCTTCAACCTAATAATGTCCGCTAATTTTATGGAGGGGATTGAAATGGGTTCTCGAATCATGCACCTCATCATTGCTGATCAAGTCGACAAGTACATACAAATCGAAGATAAACAGAGCTTTCTCTTAGGCGGTATTGCACCAGATGCAGCTTTCTCAAGAGACCTGAAAAACGCTTCCCATTTTTATGAAGGCAGCATAGAAGACGGTACACGACTTGCAAATTACAATCGATTCGTCGCAGCTTATTTTTCAAGTGCACCTTCCAGTTATAAGCTCGGTTATTTAACGCATTTAATTGCAGATGATGTATGGCTGCAGCACATCTACTTCAAAAATGACTTTAAAGCTCGAATTGAGAAAGATCCAGGCTTTCTGGAAAAATGGCATGCTGATTTCAAGGTTTTGAATGGACAATTGATCGAATGGTTTGATTGCCATGAATTGAAAAATGTTTTGAGCAAAGCAAATCCTTATGAAAACACAGTAAAAGAAATACAAATAAACAACTTGCAGCTATTTATAGAAGAAACTTTAACCGATTTTACATACAGTCAAAACAGTTTGACGCAAGATTTGCAGGTGTATTCACTAGAGCAAATTATCACGTACATAGACATAGCTGCTAGAAAAGCGGTAGAAGTGATCTCAGAACAAATTGGTGAACTTACACCGAGTAAATGATTAGCTATTAAAATTGTTTCAACTAGTTTGGAGGGTGTCTATTGGAAAAATTCGTATTTGTATTTGGGCCGCAAGCTGTGGGTAAAATGACGGTGGGGCAAGAACTATCGGCCATCACCGGGTTGAAGCTTTTTCACAACCACATGACCATCGATTTACTAGAGCCGCTGTTTGGATTCACACCGGAGATGTGGCGGTTGACCACTGCTTTTCGGCGAGACATCTTCCAGTCTTTTGCTAATAGTGATTTCTACGGAATGATTTTCACGAAGGTTTGGTATTTCGACCAACAAGCGGATTGGGACGAAATTGATCAAATCTGCACAATTTTCAGGGAGCAAGAGGTTCAGGTTTACTTTGTGGAATTGGAAGCGGATGTAGAAGAAAGACTGGCGCGAAACAAAACACCGCACCGATTAGCGCATAAACCGACTAAGCGGAATGTCGAGCAATCGGAGCAGCATTTATTGAGCAGTTTAAAAGACAAGCGATTGAATTCCCTTCCTGGCGAAATCAAAGAAGAGCATTATTTGCGCATCAACACCACGCAGATGACTGCGAAGGAAACGGCAAAGTGGATAAAAGAGAAATTTGATTTATAAAATATTTCTAAAGCAAACAACTCTGGATAGATGAGATCAAATAGAGGGGGTTGAGAGATGAACAGCAACAAAAATAATGGCTTTGAATTTCTCGATTTCATTGCCATAAAAGAAGCAGATATTGCGCTTTACACGCCGATTGCGGGGTCATTTGCGGTCATCGAATGCGATGGACGAATTTTGATGGTTTACAATAGATGGCGGGAACAATGGGAGTTGCCAGCTGGTAAAAGAGAAGGAAATGAAACTGAAAAACAATGCGCAATCCGAGAATTGTATGAAGAAAGCGGCCAACTTGTCGAAGACCTTGAATTCAAAGGATTATTGAAGTTAAAACAATCAACTACCGGAACACTTAAATTCAATCCAGTGTTTTTTGCATCGGTACACCGATTGCAGCCATTTATCCCTAACGACGAAACATCCCGAATCATATTATGGGACCAAGTAGAAGAAATCGGGATTATCGACGAAATGGATTTGAAAGTTCTGGAGTATATGGAACGTCATTAAAGAGGCATGCGCTAACTTTTTCAAAATGGAGGAATTCGAATGGATGGAACGAAAACAGAGTGGCACGGCGCAGCTGCAGTTATCATGTCGGAAAACAAGATGTTGATGGTCAAAGAAAAAGAGTCTATGAATTGGAGCATCCCGTCTGGGGGAATTGAAAGCGGAGAGTCTCCTGAACATGCATGTGTGAGAGAAGTATGGGAAGAAACGGGATTCCGTGTCAAAGTTCTAAAGTTCCTTCACACCAAAAAGACCGTAATCGACACGTACGATGTTGTTTTGCATTATTTTTTATGTGAATGGATCGAAGGGGAAATTACCTACCACGACCCGGATGACGCCATCGAAGAAATCGCTTGGAAAACCGGTGCAGAGTTTTTGGAGTTGTGTCACGATTATCCGGAAGACCGGGAAATGCTAGGAACTTTTTTTAATAGCAGTACGGTATAAACTAGGGACCGCATATATAAAATCAGTAAAAAAGAGGAGAACGAAAGCTTGAATTTCAGCTTTTGTCCTCCTCTTTTTACAGTTTTCCAAATTCATTTTCATCGGATACTTTTGAACGCTCGATTCTTGTAAAAGGAGATTTGAAAAGAGTTGGAACGAGAGCTGCCTGTGTTTTCAAAACGGGCTTAGGCAGTTCTTGTTTATGTGCAAGGCGCTCCGCAATGGTCGTGAAACAATAAATCAACACGATGAATATCAATAATGGCGGCAAAATCATCCAATACTGCTTCGTGATGAACACCTCTCTCGATATGGCGATCATGCCCGATAATTCGTAAATTTCGGGTACGAGGCGATCAGAGTCTAGCTGGTAAAGCGCACCGCCGACAAAGACCGATAAGATGCCAAGATGCACAAACATTTGCAGAATTTGTATGACATGCTGAACCCACATCAACAGCAATTTCGGCCAAATTTGTGGTTGAACATGTTTCGTTAAAATCCAGCTCAACGAGCCGCCCATTAAAACAGAACTGACCACATATTCTTCTTTTAACGATTCATTCATTTCATTGCCAATCGCGCTTGTCGTAACGGGCAAGACGATTGCTGACATGATGAAGGTTTGATACAGCAACCGTTGCCATAATGGACTGTCCCATTCACCGCTGCCAATAAGGACAGGGATGAGCAAGACAAACACAAGCAAACTTAACGGCAGGAAATGCATGCCATCAGCGACCGAGTTGACGATATTTCGGATTTTTGGGGAGAGAAAGAACGTATAGACAATACCGGATAGATAGCCCAGCCCGACTCTAAGTGTGGCAATGAGCAAACTGAGAAGGATCGTATATTTGATGCCGACCATTAATTGCTGAGCAATCGAGTAGCCAAAAGAATCCGTTCCAAAAAGGATTTCTTGAGAAGGCTGATGCGGCGCACTGCTTTCAATCCCTCCGGCTTCGTTATAAACATACAAGATTTGCTCAATCTGGTCTCCCGTTATGACGGCGTAGAGGATGCTCGACACCAATAGTCCAAGCACGATAAACACAGGTAAAAAAAGGCGTTTAGAGCGATAAAGCTGCGAGAGAAAAGCTAATCTATCCTGCCGGTGCTTACTGAAAAGCAATTGAATAGTTGTTTTGACTTCTTGTTTACTCAACAAACTCAAATTGAATTTCTCGAAAATTGCATTGCGTCCTTTATCATGTTTACTCCACACCATTTCGAGCACAACATAAAAGAGCATGAAGGGTGTAAAGATAGCCAACAAAATGAAAGCGATGCCTGCAGGGCTAAAATCGGAACGCAAATAATAGAGAATGCCATTGATCCCAAACAAGTATTCAATGATGAGCAAAGAAGAAAGCGTTAGCCAGACAATGGATTTGGATTGGATCAGAACGCTTTTAAGCACATTTGACGTGCAATGTTTCCAAATGACTTCGAAACGGCTTAACCCTTTTGAGCGAGCCAAGTCTACATAAGATTGTTCCAATTCCTTTTCGTATAAAAGCATGAAGAGTTTAAAGAACAGCAACGTGGGCAAAACAGCTAAACACAAAACTGGAGCAAGAAAAACGCGGTCGCCGCCCAAACTGTAAAAGTTAAGAACCAGCAATCCTGTTTTTTCGAAAATGGTTACGACAGCTATTTGTATGAGAAACACATACGAGAAATCCGGGAGCGATTGAAGAACTTTTACGATTTGCAGCAATAGCCGCCGGGTAAAGCCTTTCGATAGCAAAGCGAGCATTGTCAGCAAGAAAGCAGTAAAAAATGCAAGTGCTAAAGCCATCAATAAAATCGGCATGGAATACAGATATGGACCGCTCAAGAAATCTGAAAATGAAAACGGCATCGTTTCATAGGTAGAGGGATGCATGTAAATCAAGGTCCATTCAGCTGGTGTGACGAAAGCAGTAAATATGCTTTTTAATGCAGTGAAATAAGAAGAAAGATCAAAAAAAGCTTTGCTGTTGAATAATGCAGGGGCAGCACTGATCAACACGATTCCAATGAACCCGTACAATAATGTCAGTATTACATGGTTGAATTTATTCATAAGAACCTCCATTTTGTAATTTTAGCAATAAATGTTAATACACGATAGTTAGTTATACGTTAAACTAGATTCGAGGTTTCAAAAGATTCAGCGAATGGTTGTTATTGAGGTGAAAGGAGAATTAATGTGCAGTATGAAAGTGAAGGACGGGAAAGAGACGTGAGAGAATTTGTTGTGAAAATTGCAGCAGAAATTGCGAAGATTGTTGGAGACGATATTATTGGCGTTTACTTGCATGGGTCTCTTGCAATGGGAGGATTCAATCCTGCCCACAGCGACATCGATTTAATCACAGTGACAGACGAGGCGTTGACAGGCAAAGCGAAACAAGCATTGGTTCAATTGTTTTTAACTCATTCCAGTCAGCCGTATCCAATTGAGATTAGTTTTCTCAATCAGGCGCAATTACAGACATGGCAGCATCCTTCTCCTTATGATTTTCACTTTAGTGAACATTGGCGAGAACGGTACGAAGAGGTGGGGGAAGAACCGGAGTTTTACGTTCAAGAAGAAATTCCTACGGATTGGGATTTGGCTGCTCATTTAACGATCATGCACAAATTCGGCATCTGTCTAATAGGCAAGCCGGTTCAAGATGTTTTTCCCGCCATTCCCAAAGCCGATTATGTTTCATCCATTCTTGTGGATTATGAAGAGTGCATGGAAACGACTCATGTGAATCCGGTATATGGGATTTTAAATGGACTGCGCGTGTATTGGTATTTAAAAGAAGGAAGAATATCATCGAAAAAAGAAGCGGGTGACTGGGGTGCGCGCGTTCTTCCTGAAGAGCTCCGTCAGGTTGTTCAACAAGCAGCTTATGCTTATGCAAACCAAAAGGACGACGTCGATTTCACAGATGCCGACATATTGAGGTTTCGCACATATATAAAAGAACGAATAGAAGCGTTGCGACGCTAGACCAATCAGCGCGCTTGAAGTGCAATTGCGGTTGCAGCTTTTAACAATTTATTGTTTGCCTGACGGATAAGTGGATTCGCTGGCTTTCGGCAATTGTTCAATCTGTTTTAAATAAGCGGTAATATCTTTTCCGTAAGTAGGTTTTTCGAATTGCAGCGACTCGGCAATGCGGTCGGTCAATTCTTCAAACAAAGCGCACATAGCTAAAAATGAGGTCCAAATCTGTTCATACTTACCATCGGGATACGTGAGCAGGAGCTTATTCCACATTTCGCTCTCAACGTATTGTTCAATATTTCTCCCGCCTTTTCCAGGATCAGCAGTAAAGTCGGATTCTATGCCGATGTGCCAAGTCAGCATCAACATCAACATCTTTCGCACCGGGCCGTCCATCATCTCTTTCGCAAGCGGCAGCTCTTGTCGCCATAAAGCCTTTGCGACATAAGTGCTGACCCACCAAAACTCATTGGCGCAATCCAAAAACGCTTGTTGTCCAGGGGCCACAAGCCGATATGGATTTCCTGTATTTACTTCAAGCGAGCTGAGCCGATCGTCTTTATCCAACAAAATTTTCCTCGGCTCTTCTTGTGCCAACGATTCAGGAATAAGCGACACCGGTGTCAACGTCAGGTCAATTCGATTGCCATCGGTAAATAGCATCAAATAAGCATAGCTTTCGCGTTTTTTTGCAGAAGGCGGCACAAACATGG
>JBFEIJ010000062.1:0-16748 GCA_041553775.1 Planococcus sp. (in: firmicutes) | reverse complement strand
TCCGCCAGGGGCATCGCTGGGTAGCTATGTGTGGCCGGGATAAGTGCTGAAAGCATCTAAGCACGAAGCCCCCCTCAAGATGAGATTTCCCATTGCGCAAGCAAGTAAGATCCCTCAAAGACGATGAGGTAGATAGGTTCGGAGTGGAAGCGTGGCGACACGTGCAGCTGACGAATACTAATCGATCGAGGACTTAACCAAAACCGTGGGCACGGATTGCCTGTTTCGTTTCAATGTCGTGTATCCAGTTTTGAAAGAACAAGAAAGTGTGGAGTAATCCAAAAAAACACTTGTAAAACTCGTCAGAGTTGGTATAATAAAACTTGTCTTTCAAAATAAAATAGTCCAGTGATGATGGCAAAGAGGCCACACCCGTTCCCATCCCGAACACGGAAGTTAAGCTCTTTTGCGCCGATGGTAGTTGGGGGTTTCCCCCTGTGAGAGTAGGACGTCGCTGGTCTATGAGTGAACGAAAGCCGTTGCCCTTTGGGCAGCGGTTTTTTTGTTCGTTTAGAAAAAAAGGAATTAAGTGCCCTTCATGCAATCGTATTTCTTGTATCTCTTTGTTTTGAGTTATAACCTTAAGGAAACTTCCAAAGGATGGTGCGAAAATATGGTAGCAATCTATGATTATGAAGTGAAAAAAACAAACGGCGAAAAAGAATCACTCGCCAAATACAAAGGCGATCCGATGATTATCGTCAACACCGCAAGTAAATGCGGATTTACTCCTCAATTCGAGGATTTGGAAAAAATTTATGAAACTTACAAAGACCAGGGTCTTCAAATTCTTGGTTTCCCAAGTGGCCAGTTCGGCGATCAAGAATTCGATAATCAAAATGAAATCATGGAGTTTTGCCAGATGAATTACGGTGTCACTTTTCCCATGTATGCGAAAGTGGATGTAAAAGGAGATACAGCCGACCCCTTGTTCAAGTATCTGACTTCTGAACAAAAAGGAATGCTGACAGAAGATATTAAGTGGAACTTTACGAAGTTTCTAATCGACCGTGAAGGAAACGTTGTGAAACGGTATGCGCCTCAAACTTCGCCGATTAAAATGGAAAAAGATATACAAAACCTGCTCTAATCAAGTATTCGGAATACTTTTTCTTCTTCTTGTTTTCTTGACACTGCATAGCACCGCTGATAACCTTACAATAATATTCAAAAGGAAGCAGGAGGAACCTCTACTATGTGGGAATCAAAATTTGTAAAAGAAGGTCTAACGTTTGACGATGTATTGCTTGTACCAGCCCGGTCGGAAGTATTGCCTAAGGACGTAGATTTGTCAGTGGAATTGACACCAACAATCAAATTGAATATTCCTGTCATAAGTGCTGGAATGGACACGGTCACTGAAGCGAAAATGGCTATTGCAATGGCGCGCCAAGGCGGTCTAGGGATTGTCCATAAAAACATGAGCATTGAAGAGCAAGCCGAGCAAGTAACTACGGTTAAGCGCTCAGAAAATGGTGTTATCACAGATCCGTTTTTCTTAACGCCTGAACATCAAGTTTACGATGCAGAACATTTAATGGGCAAATACCGCATTTCAGGGGTTCCTATTGTCAACAACATGGAAGAACAAAAGCTTGTCGGCATCATCACGAACCGAGATCTTCGTTTTATCCAGGATTATTCATTGAAAATCAATGATGTGATGACAAAAGAAAAGTTGGTCACTGCTGCAGTAGGGACGACTTTAGAAGATGCTGAAAAGATCTTACAGCAATACAAAATTGAAAAATTACCAATTGTCGATGATGAAGGGATTCTAAAAGGTCTTATTACCATCAAAGACATTGAGAAAGTCATTGAATTTCCAAATGGCGCGAAAGACGCGCATGGCCGCTTGCTTGTCGGTGCAGCAGTTGGCGTAACTTCCGATACGATGAAACGCGTTGAAACATTAGTGAAAGCTCATGTAGATGTTATCGTTCTTGATACAGCGCATGGTCATTCGCAAGGTGTTATGGACATGGTGTCCCAAATTCGAGCTGCTTATCCAGAGTTGGTTATTATCGCGGGTAATGTTGCGACGGCAGAAGGAACAAAAGCATTGATCGAAGCTGGAGCTGACGTTGTAAAAGTGGGGATAGGACCTGGTTCGATTTGTACGACGCGTGTTGTTGCAGGAGTCGGCGTTCCTCAAATTACAGCGGTTTATGATTGTGCAACAGAAGCCCGTAAACATGGTAAAACAATCATAGCTGACGGTGGCATCAAGTACTCAGGCGATATCATCAAAGCGTTAGCAGCTGGCGGACATGTCGTAATGCTCGGAAGCTTGCTTGCTGGAACAACTGAAAGCCCAGGAGATACAGAAATTTTCCAAGGTCGACGTTTTAAAACTTACCGCGGCATGGGTTCGATTGCTTCAATGGAAAAAGGGTCGAAAGATCGTTATTTCCAAGATGAAGCTAAAAAATTGGTTCCGGAAGGCATTGAAGGCAGATTGCCATATAAAGGACCATTATCGGATACAATTCATCAATTGCTTGGCGGTATTCGTGCTGGTATGGGGTACTGCGGAACAAAGGATCTTTTAACATTGCGTGAAGAAGCTCAATTTATCCGCATGACTGGTGCAGGTTTACGTGAAAGCCATCCGCATGATGTGCAAATCACAAAAGAATCACCAAACTATTCAATTTCATAAATTTTATATCTTTTGGCACCCTGATTCGTCATACTTTTGACGGAAAGGGTGCTTTTTACATGTTTTTCTTTCAGGACCTCTATAATATGATAGAATAGCATGTGGAAACTTATAGATGGAGGTATTTATACACGTGAAAAATGTTTTACAAACAACTATGTTGCTGACTGTAATGGCTGTACTCTTACTGACTATTATTGTTCCGCAGAAAACAGAAGCGGCGGACTCATTGAATATAATGGCGGATGCTGCAATTTTAGTAGATGCTGACTCTGGAAAAATATTATACGCACAAAACGCGGACGCACCTCTTGGTATCGCGAGCATGACGAAAATGATGAGTGAATACTTATTGTTTGAAGCAATTGAAGAGGGATCTGTAACGTGGGACCAAGAATATTTGGTAACCGATTATACATATAAGATTTCACAGAATATGGCCTTGAGCAATGTGCCTTTGCGCGCTGACGAAAAGTACACAATCAAGGAATTGTACGAAGCAATGGCGATTTATTCGGCAAATGCAGCGACAATTGCAATCGCTGAAACAATTGCAGGTACAGAAGCGGAATTCGTCCGTTTAATGAATGAAAAAGCGAAAGAATTCGGTTTGGATGATGCGAAATTCGTCAATTCAACCGGCTTGAACAACAGCCATTTAATGGGGATGTATCCTGAAGGTACAGGTGCGACTGATGAAAACGTCATGTCAGCAAAATCTGTAGCAAAATTAGGGAAAATTCTTTTAGAGGAATACCCAGAAGTTTTGGATACAACAAAAGTTCCAAACAAAGTTTTCCGTGAAGGTACATCTGATGCAACCAACATGTTGAACTGGAATTCGATGCTTCCTGGTATGCCTTATGCATACGATGGGGTTGACGGCTTGAAAACAGGAACAACTGATTTTGCTGGACATAGCTTCACAGGAACTGCTAAACGCGGTGATACACGTTTGATCGCAGTGGTGATGAAAGCTGTTGACAACGAAGGCGTCGGTTCCTACAAAGCTCGATTTGATGCAACACGTGCATTATTCGATTTCGGTTTTTCTCAGTTTACAACTGCCGAAATCATTCCTGCTGGCTATCAGTTTAAAGGCAAAGAAACATTGCCAGTAACTAAAGGTAAAGAAGATCAAGTGAACATCGCAGTGAAAGAACCTGTAACAATGATTGTTCGTACAAGCGAAAAAGACGATTACACACCTGAATTGGTGTTGGATGAAACTTTGATGCAAGACGGCAAAATCGAAGCGGGAATCGATAAAGACAAAGTGGTCGGTACTGTGAAACTTGCGAAAAAAGAAGGTACGGATTATGGCTTCCTTGATGAAAAATCAGAAGCAATCCAAGTCGTAACGACTGAAAAAGTGGAACGTGCAAACTGGTTCTCATTGTCGATGCAAGCGATTGGCAATTTCTTTGGAACTTTGTGGACAGGTGCACTTGATTTTGTAAAAGGATTATTCTAATAAAAAGCGGGCCATCTCCTGATGGTCCGCTTCTTTTTTATGCGATTTTCCAGCATGCCATGAGCTCTAAAACGCCTTCAGTGATTTCAGTTTCCGATAACCCTCCGAATCCGAGGACAATTTGCGGTGGCAGCGCTAAGGTTTCTCGAACATCGTAGGAAGATAAACCGAAAACCCTTATTTTTGAACGTTTGGCTAGTTCCACAAGTTCTTTTTCCGTTAAGGAGGTTTGGACAGTCAATACGATATGCATGCCCGCTTGTTCACCTGAAATTTTGACAATTGGCGCAAACCCTTGCAAAGCGGATGTGAGATGTTCTAGTTTCTTTTTGTATAGCTTGCGCATACGGTTTAAATGGCGCGCGAAATGGCCTTGCCCCATAAATTCAGCGACGAGTTGCTGATCAATCCTCGGCACGGACGATGAATAATGGAGAAAGGTCTGCTGGTAAGCGCGCAATAGGCTTTTCGGCAGCACCATATACGCGATGCGGAGTGATGGCATAAGTGATTTTGAGAACGTGCTCAAATAGATGACACGGTCGCTGCGGTCCATGCTTTGCAATGCCGGAATCGGACGGCTCGTATAGCGGAATTCGCTGTCGTAATCGTCTTCGATGATAAATCGCTGTGGCGCGGCAGCCGCCCAATTGAGAAGCTGAGCGCGTTTTGTGGCACTCAGCACAGCACCTGTCGGAAACTGATGCGACGGCGTCACATAGGCGATGTCGACTTTCTCCGTTTCTAGTTCAGCGATACTGATGCCGTCATCTTCCACCGTAATCGGCACCGCTTTGCGATCATAATGATTGAATATGCTATGGGTCAACGCATACCCCGGATTTTCGAAGCCGAATAAAACTTGTTTATCCAACAAGCGAATGAGCAATGGCATTAGCTGTTCGGTACCTGAGCCAATGACAATTTGATCCGTGTCGCAGCGCACGCCGCGAGAAGCAAATAAGTAATGGGAAATTTCACGCCGCAACGATTCATCGCCTTGTGGATGGCCAGATAACAGCAATTCATGGTTCATTTCGTCTAAAACGTCTTTGGCGATTTTTCGCCAAGTTGAAAAAGGGAACGATTGAGTATCGATTTTTGCTGGATTAAAGTCGAATTCGTATTCCACTGCTAAAGTGGTTGTTTGGGGTTCGTCTTGTTGCACGTCTAAATAAGCCAATTCTTCTACAGGCAAGGCGTAAAATCCTCTACGGGCGCGTGACTCAATAAAGCCTTCCGCTACTAACTGGCTATAAGACAATTCGACAGTAGTCTGACTGATATCGAGAAATTCCGCCAGTTTGCGTTTACTTGGCAATTTAGCCCCAACAGAGATATTGCCTGAAATGATGGCTTGCCGGATTTCGTTGTAAAGTTGCTTGTATAAAGGCGTTGAGTCGCTCCGTTGAAGCTGAAACATAAGCATATCCATGGATATCCACCTCCCTGACCTTGTTTAATAGAGTGAAACTGAGTCTTTTTGTATGGTCACTTTCTATTATACTAAACTTATTAACCGATTGGAGGAATTTTACATGAATCAACACGGTACAGATCGCGTAAAAAGAGGCATGGCTGAAATGCAAAAAGGCGGAGTTATTATGGATGTAGTGAATGCTGAACAAGCACGCATTGCCGAAGCTGCTGGAGCTACAGCAGTAATGGCATTGGAACGTGTGCCTTCGGATATTCGCAGAGACGGCGGAGTCGCACGAATGGCAGACCCGCGCATCACTGAGGAAGTCATGAAGGAAGTATCGATTCCGGTCATGGCAAAAGCACGGATTGGGCATATTGTGGAAGCACGCATACTTGAAGCGATGGGCGTCGATTATATCGATGAAAGCGAAGTGC
The DNA here is from genome assembly GCA_041553775.1 of Planococcus sp. (in: firmicutes). GTDB lineage: Bacteria > Bacillota > Bacilli > Bacillales_A > Planococcaceae > Planococcus. The sequence goes on along the minus strand of JBFEIJ010000062.1, from coordinate 10,755 downwards.
TGACTCCTGCAGATGAGGAATTCCACTTGTTGAAAGCCAATTATACAGTACCGTTTGTCTGCGGCTGCCGCAATTTGGGTGAAGCGGCACGCCGTATCGGAGAAGGAGCTTCCATGCTGCGTACAAAAGGCGAGCCTGGAACAGGAAATATTGTGGAAGCGGTGCGTCATTTACGCCAAGTTAATGCCGAAGTCTTGAAAGTCGTGCATATGAGCGAAGATGAATTGATGACGGAAGCGCGTAATTTAGGAGCTTCATATGAATTTCTTCGTGAAGTGAAAAAGCTTGGGCGCTTGCCAGTGGTCAATTTTGCAGCCGGCGGGATTGCAACGCCAGCGGATGCAGCATTGATGATGGAACTTGGTGCTGATGGAGTATTCGTTGGGTCCGGGATTTTCAAATCGGACAATCCAGAGAAATTTGCCCGTGCAATTGTCGAAGCGACAACGCATTATCAGGATTACCGCTTGATTGCGGAGCTTTCAAAAGACTTGGGCATCGCGATGAAAGGCATCGAGATTTCAACGATTGCGCCGCAAGAGCGGATGCAGGAGCGGGGCTGGTAATCATGCGAATTGGAGTTCTTGCGTTGCAAGGCGCGGTCCGGGAGCATATGACTTCGATTGAAAGCTGTGGTGCGGAAGCGATTGCTGTCAAATGGCCGAGGGATTTAGAGAACATAGATGGATTGATTTTGCCAGGCGGTGAAAGTACGACGATGCGTCGCTTGATTGACCGGTACGAATTGATGGAGCCTTTGCGAAAATTCGCAGATAGCGGAAAGCCTATGTTTGGAACGTGCGCTGGTCTGATTTTGCTCGCAGCTGAGGTAGTAGGTGCAGATCATCCACATCTAGGAGTCATGGACGTCGTCGTTGAACGCAATTCGTTCGGCCGCCAAATTGATAGTTTCGAAGCGGATTTAATGATTGCTGATTTTGACAGTCCATTCAATGCGGTGTTCATCCGCGCTCCACATATCGTCAGCGCAGGTCCAACAGCTGAAGTGCTGTGTGAACACAATGGCAAAATCGTCATGGCGCGAAGCGGCCAATTTCTTGGCTGTTCGTTCCATCCAGAATTGACGGATGACCATCGCATCACGGAATATTTTATCAGCATGGTAGCGGGTGTCTCTAAAGCTCTCTTGCCAAATTAATCGATATATAGTAAAGTATGATTAATTTAAAAGAAGAAACGTTGATGGGGATTAGTAAAGCGTTCGTTTTTCCAAAGAGAGCCGGTGGTTGGTGTGAACCGGTGAAAAACGCGTTTGAATCCACCCCGGAGTTGCATGGCGAAAAAAGCCATTGCCGGTTTTAATGCCGTTATGTGATGAAGAGGATTGGCTTTTTTGCCGATCAATCAGGGTGGCAACGCGGGTAGCTCTCGTCCCTTTACCAAGGGATGAGGGCTATTTTTGTTGTCTTTTTTCCGTCAGCGATATTATTTAGAGGAGGAATATGAATGTTAGACATTCGATTTGTACGAGCTAATTTTGAAGAAGTGAAAACGAAACTGGCAAAACGCGGTGAGGATATTTCAGTACTGGATGATTTTGAAGGGTTGGACGTGAAGCGCCGGGAATTGATCGCCCAGACGGAAAAATTAAAAGCAGAACGCAACGAAGCATCGCAGAATATTGCGGTGATGAAACGCAATAAAGAAAATGCAGATGAAGCGATTGCGAAAATGCGTGAAGTCGGCGAAGGCATTAAAGCAATCGATGATGAATTGCGTGAGGTAGAGGAACGCTTGAATTACATCATGATGCGCGTGCCGAATATTCCGCATGACAGCGTACCGGTCGGCGATTCTGAAGACGATAACGTCGAGATCCGGTCTTGGGGCGAAAAACCGGAATTTGCTTTCGAGGTAAAACCGCATTGGGACCTTGGAACAGATTTGAACATCATCGATTTTGAACGCGCTGCGAAAGTAACCGGCAGCCGCTTTGTTTTCTACCGCGGACTTGGCGCACGTCTAGAACGCGCATTGATCAATTTTATGATGGACTTGCACCAAGAAGAGCACGGTTATGAAGAAATGCTGCCACCGTATATGGTGAATCGTGAAAGCTTGACGGGCACTGGCCAGCTGCCAAAATTCGAGGAAGATGCTTTCTTGATTGAAAAAGAAGGATATTTCTTGATTCCGACATCTGAAGTGCCGGTGACGAACTTCTACCGTGATGAAATTTTATCTGCCGACGTATTGCCTCAGGCATTTGCGTCATACAGCGCGAATTTCCGTTCTGAAGCGGGTTCTGCAGGCCGGGATACACGCGGCTTAATCCGCCAGCATCAATTCAATAAAGTTGAACTGGTGCGCTTTGTGAAGCCGGAAGATTCTTATGATGAGCTGGAGAAATTGACGGGGCACGCTGAGAAAGTATTGCAGCTTTTGGGCTTGCCGTACCGCGTGCTGAAAATGTGCACTGCTGATCTTGGCTTTACGGCTGCGAAGAAATACGATATCGAAGTATGGATCCCGAGCCAAGAAATGTACCGTGAAATTTCTTCTTGCAGTAATTTTGAGGATTTCCAAGCGCGTCGTGCAAACGTCAAGTTCCGCCGCGAAGCGAATGGCAAACCGGAATTCGTTCACACATTGAACGGCAGCGGACTTGCTGTTGGCCGGACGGTCGCAGCGCTTCTTGAAAATTGCCAACAGGAAGATGGCACGATTGTTATTCCTGAAGTATTGCGTCCTTATATGGGCGGCAAAGAAGTTATTAAATGATAAACAGAAGGCCAGGAAGCATTGCGCTTCCTGGCCATTTTTTGTTTTTTTGCAGAACGGGTAAAGATGAAGATGAGCTTTGAAAAAAGGAGGGATAGAATGGAACATTTATCAATCCACACAAATGGCATTAAGTTGCATGCGGTTGCTGCAGGGCCAAAAGACGGTCCGCTCGTCGTGTTGCTGCATGGGTTTCCAGAATATTGGGGAGCTTGGAAAAACCAGATTGGTCCGCTTGTGGACCAAGGATACCGAGTGGTCGTGCCTGACCAGCGTGGTTATAATTTGAGCGATAAGCCTGAAGAGATTGAGCAATACACGGTGGATTTGTTGCGGGACGACATCGTAGGCTTGATCGAGCATTTCGGCCGGGAACGTGCGGTACTAATCGGTCATGATTGGGGAGGTGCCGTTGCTTGGCATGTGGCTTCAACAAAACCGCAATTTGTAGAAAAGTTGATAGCGATTAATATTCCGCATCCAAAAGCAATGGCGCACGTGTTAGTGAAAAATCCGATGCAGTGGGTAAAGAGTTCGTATATGGCTTTTTTTCAGCTTCCGGATTTACCTGAAAAGACATTGGCCGCAGATTATTTTAAGACGATGGTAAACAGTCTGGTCTCGACGAGTAGACCAGGAACGTTTTCTGAACAGGAGCTGGAGGAATACAAAGTGGCATGGGACCAACCCGGCGCATTGACGGCAATGCTGAATTGGTACAGGGCATTGCGGCAAGGCAGTTTGATGCAGACGCCAAATCATCAAATTACGGTGCCAGTACGCATCGTATGGGGAGTAGGCGATCAATTCTTGTCGACAATGCTGGCGAAAGAAAGTTTGAAGTTTTGTGAAGATGGTGAGTTGGTGTTGGTTGGCGAAGCGACCCACTGGGTTCATCATGAGCAGCCGTACATTTTGAATATGCTTATCGAACGATTTTTAGCAGAAGAAAAAGCAACGTTATAATTGTTGCTTTTTCTTCTTTTTATTTTCCCGGAGTGTCCGGAAGAATTGAGTCAGCAAGCCGCCGCATTCGTCGGCAAGCACATTTTCTGTGACTTCGCATTGATGATTGAAACGGTCGTCGTTTAATAGCCTGTAAAGCGAATCGACGCAGCCTGCTTTTGCATCGCGTGCGCCGTAAATGACGCGTGGAATGCGCGATTGCAAAATAGCGCCAGCACACATCGGACAAGGCTCTAACGTTACGTAAAGGCTTGTTTCTTCCAGGCGCCAATTATCGAGTACCTGACAAGCTTCTTGTATCGCCAAAAGTTCGGCATGTGTAACGGCATTCCGAGTGGTTTCTCTTAAATTATGAGCCCGTGCAATGACTTCACCTTGGTGGACAATGACAGCGCCAATCGGGACTTCGCCTTTTGCTGCCGCTTTTTCAGCTTCTTCAATTGCCAATTGCATATAATAATGATCTTGCTCCATGCCATTCATGATTCATCGCTCCTTAAAAGAAAGTGTAGCATCCCAAATAGGAATATTATAGTCCGGCAACGACAAATCCCCTAATAAGTCGTAAAATTAATGAATACGATACATAGGCAAGGAGCGATTCAATGATTAAAGAACATAAAAAAGAAACATTTTGGCATTTGGTGCGGCGCTTTGTTTTTATTATCATCGGTGCTTCGATGGCTGCTGCTTCGATTGAATTGTTTCTTGTGCCCAATTCCATCATCGATGGCGGCATTATCGGGATTTCGTTGATTTTGGGTTATTTGACGCCATTGCCATTCGGTATTCTGATGGTGATCATCAATTTGCCGTTTTTGTATTTTGGCTATAAGCATATTGGTAAGAGTTTCTTCATTTCTTCTATTTTTGCGATCGTGGTACTGGCAATCGTGGAATTTCCATTGCATCCGATTCCGGGGTTCGTCGATGACCCGCTGCTTGCGACTGTATTCGGGGGCATGCTGCTCGGTGCAGGTGTCGGCCTTGTCATCCGAAATGGCGGAGCGTTGGATGGTACTGAAATCCTTGGAATTTTGTTAACGCGCAAGCTGCCATTTTCCGTTGGTGAATTTGTCATGTTCGCGAACATCTTCATTTTCACCTGGGCTGGGTTTGTGCTAGGTTGGGAACAGGCGATGTACTCGGTTTTGACCTATTACATTGCTTCAAAAACAATTGACGCAGTCATCCAAGGGCTTGATGACACGAAATCCGTCATCATCGTCTCGGATGAATACGAAGAGCTCGGGGATGCGATCAACTCACGTCTCGGGCGCAGTGTGACGAAGCTGCACGGCAAAGGCGGTTATAAAGAAACACCAAAAGATGTCATTTATGTCGTAGTGACCCGCTTAGAACTTACAAAGCTTAAACAGATTGTCTCAGACATTGATCCAAAGGCATTTTTAACGATTATGGCAACGCAAGAAGTGCACGGAGGGACATTTAAAGCACCGATCCATTGATGGATTGGTGCTTTTTTCTGCTATTTTTAACGGGGGGTATATGGTAGAATGAAAAGCATTGCAACACACTTGAACAGAAAGAGGGGAACTTCCTATGCCGGTGCCATTTATCACCGTTGAAGGTCCGATTGGCGTTGGCAAAACGTCATTGACAAAAGCGATTGCTGACCAACATCAATTTCAAATGCTGAAAGAAATTGTAGACGAGAACCCGTTTCTTAATAAATTTTACGAAGACATTGAAGAATGGAGTTTCCAAACGGAAATGTTCTTCTTATGCAACCGCTATAAGCAAATGTCTGATATCCAAAAGAAGTTCATCTCGAAACGTGAATCAGTGGTTGCAGATTATCATATCTTCAAAAACCTGATTTTCGCAAAACGCACACTTGCGGAAGAGGAATATGCGAAATACGAGTCCATTTACAATATCTTGACCGCAGATATGCCAAAACCCAATATGGTTGTTTACTTGCACGCCAGTCTTGATACATTAATGGCGCGCATTAAGATGCGTGGCCGTGAATTCGAGCAGATGATCACGCCTGAATACATGGAACAATTGGCAGCGGATTACCACGAATACATGGAACATTTCGAGCGCGAACACCCAGAAATCCCTGTCTTGCGCGTTAATGGAGATGAAATGGATTTTGTTCATAATGACGCTGACTTAGCGCTCATTTTAAGCAAAGTGGACGAAACCCTACAAAAAAGGAGCCTATCAGTATGAATTTACGTGAAAAATACGATATCCCATCCGATGCAGTCATCACGATTGCCGGCACCGTGGGAGTTGGAAAATCGACAATGACGAAAGCATTAGCGGATGCCTTGCAATTCCGTACGTCATTTGAAAAAGTAGATACGAATCCTTATTTGGATCTGTTCTACGATGACTTTGAAAAATGGAGTTTCCATTTGCAGATTTATTTCTTAGCAGAGCGCTTTAAAGAACAGAAGCGCATGTTTGAATACGGCGGCGGTTTTATCCAAGACCGTTCGATTTACGAAGACACAGGCATTTTTGCTAAAATGCATCAAGAAAAAGGCACGATGAATGAAGTAGACTACGAAACATACACGAATCTTTTTGAAGCGATGGTTATGACGCCTTATTTCCCTCATCCGGATCTATTGATTTACCTGGAAGGTTCGCTAGATGATATTATAGGCCGCATCCAAGAACGCGGGCGTACGATGGAGCAGCAAACACCGATTGAATATTGGGTGGAAATGCACCAGCGCTACGAGAAATGGATCAACGAATTCAATGGTTGTCCTGTTCTTCGTTTGAACATCAGCGATTACGATCTGGTGAATGATCCTGATTGTGCAGAGCGGCTTGTTGAACGCATCGGCAGCTTTATCCAACAGACTTCTATGTTGAAAAGATAATGAAAAGCCCGGACATGGAGTCCGGGCTTTATTATTTCCCGGGAAATAATAAAGGCAACAAAAAAGACTGTCGAGAAAATCTCGACAGTCTTTTTGGAATGCTTATGTATCAAAATGTTCCGACATATAAGTTTTAAGAAAAATTCGCTACTTTCGTAACGAATCCAATCTCGAATTTATATGCGCGTAAATTCAAAAAATGGAGGAGGAAGAGGGATTCGAACCCCCGCGGGATTTGACTCCCCTGTCGGTTTTCAAGACCGATCCCTTCAGCCAAACTTGGGTATTCCTCCGTAATAAGACAAGAATTAATTTACCATGAACCGAATATTGCTGTCAACAGTTTCGGAAATTTTTTTTATGTTCTATTCAAAAAAAGGTTTTCAATGCTTTTGAATCACTGTAACGTAGCGTGACTGGCAATCATTTTAAGGGATTGGATGTTAACGATTGATTTTTGAAAAGATGTTTCGTATACTAGTAAATGCCGTGCTAGGTGGGAAGATAGCGGTGTCCTGTAACCTGCAATCCGCTTTAGCAGGACTGAATTCCTTTCCTAGGCTGTTTGTATGCAGGGTCTGCCTCTCGCACGTAGTGTTGACGTTTGGGTCCTGCGCAATGGAAACCCATGAACCATGTCAGGTCCGGAAGGAAGCAGCATTAAGTGGAACTTTTCATGTGCCGCGGGGTTGCCTAGATCGAGCCAACGACTAGGGTAACGCTTGTGTACAGCAGTCGAAGAAAGGTGCGCGGCATTAACTTTTAAACCCAATCCTGTCCGCAAGTTTGCGGGCAGGATTTTTGCTGTCTTTTTTAGGCAATGCGATCTGATTTCTGTGAAGGAATCGTTCAGAAGGAACCTGGATTTATGGTATAATGGAGAGACATAAAACAGTTTTTACAAAAGGAGAGAATAACGTTGGCGTATCAAGCTTTTTACCGTGTTTACAGGCCGCAGTCTTTTTCAGAAATGTCAGGTCAGTCGCACATCAAACAAACCCTTCAAAATGCTCTCCTTTACAATAAGACGACGCATGCTTATTTGTTTTCAGGGCCGAGGGGCACCGGGAAGACGAGTGCAGCCAAAATTTTCGCGAAAGCGCTCAATTGCGAACTGGCTCCGGTAGCGGAACCGTGTAACGAATGCGCACCGTGTAAAAGCATCACTGAAGGTTCGAACACCGATGTGATCGAGTTCGATGCCGCTTCTAATTCCAGAGTAGAAGAAATGCGTGAAATCATCGAAAAAGTGCGTTTTTCACCTGCGAATTCACGTTTTAAAATATACATCATCGATGAAGTCCATATGCTTTCTAATAGTGCATTCAATGCGTTATTGAAAACATTAGAGGAACCGCCTGAACATGTAGTGTTCATCTTAGCCACAACAGAACCTCATAAATTGCCTTTGACGATTATTTCTCGCTGTCAGCGCTTTGATTTTAAACGATTGACGCAGGCAGATATCGTCGAGCGCATGATAGAAGTGCTGAGTGACGCGAATATTCCTTATAACGAACATGTGCTGAAAATAATTGCCCAAGCAGCAGCAGGTGGTATGCGTGATGCGCTGAGCTTGCTCGACCAAGTTGTGTCATTCAGTGGAGACGAGATGACCATTGAAGACGCGTTGCTGGTAACAGGCTCAATTAGCCAAGACATGTTTTACAATATTGCCGAAGCGCTTTTAGCAAAAGATGTGGGGCAATCATTGACGCTTTTGGAGCAATTGGTACGCGACGGCAAAGATCCGGTTCGTCTGGTCGAAGACTTTATTACGTTCTTCCGAGATTTGCTGTTGATTCAAACGGCGCCGGATTTGCACGATATGCTCGAACTTGCGGCGCACGAACCGCGGTTTGAAGAGCTGGCGAATCAATTCGATTCGGCAATGCTGTATTCCTGGATTGATGTGTTGACGAAAACGCAGCAAGAAATGCGGTTCTCGAATCATACGAAAATCTATCTCGAGACGGCGTTGCTGAAAATGGTACAGGCAGATGTGCCGGTTGCGATTACATCGGCAGGCGCTTCACCTGAACTTGAAGCGAAGGTCGGTCAACTTGAACAATTGATCACGCAGCTCCAGCAACAATTGAAGAATGGAGCTGCGGCACCTGCAGCTGCTGCTGGGAGCGCGGAAGCAAAACGGCGCCCGCGTTCGCAAAGCGGCTATAAAATTCCGGTCGCTCGTATTCAAGATGTATTAAAGAATGCAACGAAACCGGATATCCAAGCACTCAAGACACATTGGGCGACGGTAATGGGCCAATTGCAGAAATCACATGCTGCATTGCTCAATGAAGCTGAACCTGTAGCAGCGTCAGCAGATGCTTTTGTGTTAAAATTCAAGTATGATATTCATTGTCAGATGGCAGCGGATAATCAGACATTTGCTGTTGCTTTCAGCCAATTGCTGGAACAGTATACTGGCAAAGCTTATGCACCTGTTTTCGTTCCTGACGAAAGCTGGCTGAAGATCCGTGAAGAATTTATTAAGAGCAACGGATTGAAAACAGGAGCGGAAGACAAGCAGGCGGAATCGCCAGAAGAGCATCCCTTCTCTGCAGAAGGTTCAGTGGCAGAGCAAGATCCGTTTATTGCGGAAGCGGAGCGCTTATTCGGCAAAGATTTCGTTGAAATTCATGAAGATTAAGATGGACTAACCCAAATTCGAGGAGGAAACAATTATGCGCGGTGGCGGAAATATGCAAGGTATGATGAAACAAATGCAAAAAATGCAAAAACAGATGGCCGAGGCTCAAGAAGAGCTTGGAACTTTGGACTTCGAAGGATCAGCAGGCGGCGGAATGGTAAAAGTAACTGTATCTGGCCATAAAGAAGTAAAAGATGTTGTATTGGATCCATCAGTTGTGGACCCTGAAGACGTTGAAATGCTTCAAGATCTATTGATTGTGGCGACAAACGAAGCGTTTAAAAAAGCGGATGAACATGCGAATTCCACAATGGGGAAATTCACTAAGGGCTTAAACATTCCTGGCATGTTCTAGGAGGTAAAAAGAGATGCATTACCCTGAACCTATTTCTAAATTGATGGAGAGTTTTATGAAATTGCCAGGAATCGGGCCGAAAACAGCGGCCCGGCTGGCATTTTTTGTGCTCGGAATGAAAGAGGATACTGTTCTTGATTTCGCCAAGGCACTTGTCGATGCTAAGCGGAATTTGAGCTTCTGTTCAATCTGTGGACATATCACGGATGTCGACCCTTGCCATATCTGTCAGGATCAGCAGCGCGATCGTTCGACTATTTGCGTTGTCCAAGACCCGAAAGATGTGATTGCAATGGAAAAAATGCGTGATTACACAGGTTTGTATCATGTCTTGCAAGGAGCGATTTCTCCAATGGATGGAATCGGACCAGAAGACATTAACGTTCCGTCATTGTTGAAGCGTCTGCAAGACGAAGAAGTCAATGAATTGATATTGGCAACGAACCCTACAATCGAAGGGGAAGCGACGGCGATGTATATTTCGCGCCTCGTTAAACCATCCGGCATCAAAACCACTCGCATCGCCCATGGCCTGCCAGTCGGCGGAGATTTGGAATACGCTGATGAAGTGACCTTATCGAAAGCGCTAGAAGGCCGGCGCGAGTTATAAAGAGGAGATAGGCGAGTGTTTTTTAATAGAGGGAAATTGAAACGTGAATTTGATGAGCAATTGATTCGACAGTTTCTGGATACAAAGCAAGACTTGGTGAAAATACAAGCGTTGCAGGCAATGTCGGCAGACTACGACCAACGATCAGAAGCGGAAGGCAAGATTTGTGAATGCAAGAATTTGTACCTTCTGAAAGAAGCGCGGATCCGAAATGTTCGAATGGAATGAAAGGCGGCGGCTTTAAAGCGTCGCCTTTTCCAATGTTTTATAATGTGCCTATTATAGAAGAGAGTTGGAAATAATATTAAAATAATAATTAAATTGAAGTTTATTGCATTAAAGTGTTGACTCCTAAAGAAACATGCTTTAATATAATAGAAGTCGCCAAGAGAAAAACAATCATGAAATAACAACGGCGCACAACATGAACCTTGAAAACTGAACAGCAAAACGTCAACGAAAGACGTCACGAGCGCCGAGGCGCGAGAACGGCTTTTGCGAAGCTTGCCTTTGGCAATCGGAGCAAAACCTTCTCAACCGAAAGCGTTCGTGACTTAAC
>JBFEIJ010000061.1:0-17344 GCA_041553775.1 Planococcus sp. (in: firmicutes) | reverse complement strand
CGTATGGAGCGGAACAGTACCTTCACTGTAGTGTTCAGCACGCGCAATGTCAGCGCCGCCTAGACGTCCAGATACTTGAGTTTTGATCCCTTTAGCGCCAGAACGCATAGTGCGCTGGATAGCTTGCTTTTGAGCACGGCGGAAAGATACACGGTTTTCCAATTGACGTGCTACGCTTTCAGCAACTAGTCTCGCATCAAGGTCAGCTCTCTTAATTTCAATGATGTTGATGTGTACACGCTTGCCAGTCATTGAGTTTAGTTGGTTGCGAAGTACTTCTACTTCAGAACCACCTTTACCAATTACCATACCTGGCTTAGCAGTGTGAATCGTTACGTTAACACGGTTTGCAGCGCGTTCAATTTCGATTTTAGAAACTGAAGCTTCTTTCAAACGTGCTTCGACGTATTCACGGATTTTAATATCTTCGTGAAGAAGTGTCGCATAGTCTTTTTCAGCGTACCATTTGGACTCCCAGTCACGAATGATTCCGATACGCATCCCTATTGGATGTATTTTTTGTCCCACGAATTATCCCTCCTTCTTCTCAGATACCACTAGTGTGATGTGGCTTGTACGTTTGTTGATTGCGCTTGCGCGTCCCATTGCACGTGGACGGAAACGTTTTAATGTCGGACCTTCATCAACGAATACTTCACTGATGTACAAGTTGTTTAGATCCATTTCATAGTTATGTTCAGCGTTAGCAGCTGCAGATTTCAATAACTTCTCAACAACAATAGATGATGCTTTCGGAGTGTGGTTCAAAATTGCAACGGCTTCGCCGATTTGCTTGCCTCGGATTAAATCTACAACTAAACGGACTTTACGAGGAGCAATACGTACTGTTCTAGCAACAGCTTTTGCTTGCATGGGGAAATCCTCCTCTCAATTAACGTCTTGTTTTCTTATCGTCTGCACCATGACTAGCGTATTTGCGAGTTGGAGCAAATTCTCCTAGTTTATGGCCAACCATATCTTCAGTTACATAAACAGGGATGTGCTTACGGCCGTCGTATACTGCAATTGTAAGTCCGATGAATGTCGGAAAAATTGTAGAACGGCGAGACCATGTTTTAATCACTTGTTTTTTCTCAGAATCCTTTTGTGCGTCAACTTTTTTCAAAAGATGATCATCAGCAAAAGGTCCTTTTTTCAAGCTGCGGCCCATTTGGGATCCTCCCTTCGTGATCGCACCACGGTTCTTTCATTGAACCGTAGCGGAATCAATTTATTTTTTGCGACGACGCACGATGAACTTGTCTGACTTGTTCGTTTTCTTACGTGTCTTGTATCCAAGAGTTGGTTTGCCCCATGGAGACATTGGTGATTTACGTCCGATTGGCGAACGGCCTTCACCACCACCGTGTGGGTGATCGTTAGGGTTCATTACAGATCCACGTACAGTTGGGCGATTGCCCTTCCAACGGTTACGACCTGCTTTACCAATGTTGATTAATTCGTGTTGCTCGTTTCCTACAGCACCAATAGTAGCGCGGCAAGTAGCAAGGATCATGCGAACTTCGCCTGATTGCAAACGAACTGTTACGTATTTACCTTCTTTACCCAATACCTGAGCTGAAGTTCCTGCAGAACGAACTAGTTGTCCGCCGCCGCCTGGCTTCAATTCAATGTTGTGGATTGTAGAACCCATTGGGATGTTTGATAACGGAAGTGCGTTACCAGCTTTGATATCAGCTTCTACACCTGACATGATTTGAGTTCCAACTTCTACTCCTTTAGGAGCCAAGATGTAACGTTTTTCACCATCAGCGTAGTTAATCAATGCGATGTTCGCAGAACGGTTAGGATCGTACTCGATAGTAGCAACGCGTCCTGGAATGCCGTCTTTGTTACGTTTGAAATCGATCACACGGTATTGACGTTTATGTCCACCACCGTGATGACGTACAGTAATTTTACCTTGGTTGTTACGGCCGCCTTTGCGCTTTACAGGACGTAAAAGCGATTTTTCAGGTTTGTTCGTAGTGATTTCAGCGAAATCTGAACTCGTCATGTTACGACGACCGTTAGTGGTAGGTTTGTATTTTCTGATTCCCACGTTAGTTCCCTCCTTCTTCAATAGTTCTAAAAGAACTTATAAAAATTTAAATTTCGAATAATTCGATGTCTTTAGATTCAGCAGTCAATTTAACAATCGCTTTACGGCGTTTGTTTGTGTATCCTGCGTGTTTGCCCATGCGTTTGAATTTCCCTTTGTAGTTCATGATGTTGACTTTCTCAACTTGAACTCCGAAGATTTCTTGAACTGCATGTTTAACTTGTGTTTTGTTAGCGCGAGTGTCCACTTCAAAAGTGTACTTCTTATCTGCCATTACTTCAGAAGAACGCTCAGTAATGACCGGACGCTTTAAAATATCACGTGCTTCCATTAACTAAGCACCTCCTCAATTTTCTCGATCGCTGCTTTAGTCATGACAATTTTGTCATGTCCAAGTAGGTCTAATACGTTGATTCCAGTTGCCGAAACTACTGTCATACCTTTAAGGTTACGAGCAGACAATGTTACGTTTTCATCCGGGTCAGCAGTTACGAACAAAGCTTTTTTACCGATTGAAAGGTCACCCATCAATTGTGTAAATGACTTTGTTTTTGGTGCGTCGAATGACAATCCTTCAAGTACCATCAATTTTTCTCCTACTACTGTCGATGAAAGAGCAGAGCGAAGAGCTAAACGACGTACTTTTTTAGGTAATTTATAGCTATAGCTACGTGGTGTCGGTCCGAAGACAACACCGCCGCCGCGCCATTGTGGTGAACGGATCGACCCTTGACGAGCACGTCCAGTTCCTTTTTGACGCCATGGTTTTCTACCACCGCCTGCTACTTCAGAACGGTTTTTTACTTTATGGTTACCTTGACGAAGTGAAGCGCGTTGAGCGATTACTGCGTCAAATAACACTGATTCATTTGGTTCGATACCGAATACATAGTCGTTCAATTCGATGTCGCCAACTTGTGAACCTGTTTGATTTAATAAAGCTACTTTAGGCATTCGTGTTTCCTCCTTCCTCAAAAAAATAATTAGTTAGCTTTGATAGCTGTTTTTACGCGAAGCAACGCTTTGCGTGAACCAGGAACATTACCTTTGATTAGAAGCAAGTTACGTTCCGTGTCAACCTTGACGATTTCAAGGTTTTGGATTGTAATTGTCGTTCCACCCATTTGACCAGGTAATTTCTTCTGTTTGAAAACGCGGTTAGGAGCTACAGGCCCCATTGAACCAGGACGACGGTGGTAACGCGATCCGTGGGACATTGGTCCGCGGGATTGTCCGTGGCGTTTAATAACACCTTGGAAACCTTTACCTTTTGTTGTTCCTGTGACATCTACTACATCGCCTTCTGCGAATACATCTACTTTGACTTCTTGACCAATCTCGTAATCAGCTAAGTTTACATTGCGAAGTTCGCGAATGAAGCGCTTAGGAGCAGTGTTCGCTTTTGCTACGTGTCCTTTAGAAGGTTTGTTTGAAAGCTTTTCGCGCTTGTCTTCAAAACCTAATTGGATTGCTTCGTAGCCGTCAACCTCAACTGTTTTCTTTTGAAGTACTACGTTTGGAGCAGCCTCAACTACAGTTACAGGGATTAAATCACCGTTCTCAGCAAAAACTTGCGTCATACCGATTTTTCTACCTAAGATTCCTTTGGTCATGTTGTCACACCTCCTGCAATTTTTGTGTTTTTTCTATTTCGTTTACCGATTAAAGTTTGATTTCAATGTCAACGCCTGATGGTAAATCAAGTTTCATTAACGCATCGACAGTTTGTGGTGTCGGGTTAACGATATCGATAAGACGTTTGTGCGTGCGCATTTCAAATTGCTCACGAGCATCTTTGTACTTATGGACAGCACGCAAGATTGTGTAAACTGACTTTTCCGTCGGCAACGGTATCGGACCCGATACGCTTGCGCCTGAACGTTTAGCTGTTTCCACAATTTTCTCAGCAGACTGATCTAGGATTCTATGATCATATGCTTTTAAACGGATACGAATTTTTTGTTTTGCCATTATTTTCCCTCCCTTTCGCCTATTTTGGATAGACATTCTCCACGAAAATTTTCCAATCACTCGCCATGGCAAAGCGGCCGGGTGTATCGGTAACCTCTCGCTTCATCGCAGTCAAAGACCAACATTCACCATTATACAAAAGAAAAAAGAATTCCGCAAGTGTTTCCACGAAATTCTTTCTGATTCGCTTTTATTATTATAACAGGATTTCCTCTTTATACAACACATACGGTAATAGTCCGAACATTCTTCTTTAAGCGAGCACCATAACGGCGATCCATCCAAACACCACAAGCGGAATATTGTAATGGATGAATGTCGGTACGCACGTATCCCAAATGTGATTGTGCTGCCCATCAATGTTCAATCCAGCAGTCGGCCCGAGCGTCGAATCAGACGCCGGCGATCCTGCATCTCCCAATGCAGCCGCTGTCCCGATCAATGCGATGATAGCCATAGTGGAAAAACCGAACTCCAAGCTGAGTGGAACGAATATCGCAGCGATGATTGGAATCGTAGCAAACGATGAACCGATGCCCATCGTCACAATCAAGCCAATGATGAGCATTGCAAGCGCAGCTGCTCCTTTATTGCCATTGAATAAATCAGAAGCACTCGCAACTAGCGGCTCAATCGCGCCAGTTGCTTGGATAACAGAGGCAAAGCCATTCGCTGAGATCATAACAAAACCGATAAAGGCCATCATGCGCATACCCGTTGTTAACGTATCATCCGCATCGCGCCATTTCATCGCTCCGAAAACATACAAGACGAGAATTCCGGCAAGCGCTCCGATGATCATCGAATCGGTTTGAATTTGTCCGTAAAGGGCAGCCCCTAAAGCTGCAATGGTGACGATGATATCTTTCGTAGACGCTATTTTTATACGAGTTTCTTCTATAGTACTGTGAACGGTATGATATTCACGCGGCTTGCGGTAAGAAATGAACACCGCGATGATCAACCCGACGACCATTCCGCCAACTGGAATCGCCATGGCTGTCGGAATATCCGCCATATCGATCTGCAATCCCGCAAGCTCCATTTGCTTCGCAACAATTTCATGGAAAATCAGTCCAAAGCCATACGGCAGCAAGACATACGGCGCGGTCAAACCGAAAGTCAGCACTGTGGCGATTAAACGGCGGTCAATGCGCAACTCATTCAAGATGTGCAGAATCGGCGGAACCAATAATGGAATGAAAGCGATGTGAATCGGGATAAGGTTTTGCGAGAAGATCGCCATTGCCAACAATGCAAAGACGATTAATGCTTTCGCCAAGTTTTCCCGCGTCGCTTCCCCGTCTTTATTGACGAGCTTCAATACGCCCGCTACTAATAATTCCGGAATTCCCGTACGCGAAATCGCAACTGCGAATCCCCCGAGCATCGCATAACTTAACGCAATGGTTGCTCCTGCTCCGAGACCGTCTGTGTAGGCGGTAATCGTTTCTGTAAATGACATGTTCCCAGCGAGTCCTCCCGCTAGCGCTCCGACTAACAACGCGAATACCACGTTGACGCGGAGTAGGCTCAAAACGAGCATAATAATTACGGCTATTACTACTGCATTCATTTATCTATTCTCCTTTAGTTTGCTAAAGCGTTAAAGTACTTTACTAAATTAACAAATTCATAAAAGGATGTCAACAGCTTTACCCGCATTTAATAAGTGTTAAAAATCATCAAAAAAAGCCCAATGCTCAGCAGCAAAGGGCTTCTACTATTAATAAGAACTGGCCGTACCGATATCCGTAGCTGTTTTTCTGCATTGTTCGAGTTTGGCAATATCAAAGTTCCCGCCGCTCACGATGACACCCGTACGCGCCGAATCGAATGGCAAGTGACGGTTTAACACAGCGGCGACAGCCGCAGCCCCCGCACCTTCGACAAGCATTTTTTCGCGTTCGAGCATGAAAAGAATAGCTGAGGCGATTTCCTGTTCACTAACCGTGATGACATCATCCACATAAGCTTGGATGATTTTCGTTGTCAGTTTGCCTGGCTCTTTCACTTTGATGCCTTCTGCCATCGTCGGCAGAAACGGCACCACGGTATTATTCGTACCGTGGAAAATTGATGCAATCGCGGAAGCCGCTCGCGCTTGGACGCCAATGACTCGTATGTCAGGACGGATCGACTTGACGGCAAGAGCCGTTCCAGCGAGTAAACCTCCACCACCGGCCGGCACCACAATCGTATCCAAGTCGGGACATTGCTGCATCATTTCCATAGCGACAGTTGCCTGGCCTTCAATGATGGATAAATCATCAAACGGATGAACAAACGCCGCACCTGTAGCTAATTGCTCTCTTTTCGCCGCAGCGAAGGCGTCATCAAACGTTTTCCCGGTAATTTTGACCATCGCTCCATATTGACGCGTCGCCTGCACTTTCGCGTCCGGTGTGCCTTCAGGCATAAACACCGTCACCGGCACTCCTTTTTCACGTCCTGCGAGCGCCACACCTTGTGCGTGGTTGCCGGCAGAAGCAGCAATGATGCCTCGCGCACATTCAGCCTCCGTCATCTGGCTGATTTTATTGAAAGCCCCACGCACTTTGAATGAACCGGTTTTTTGCAAGTTCTCCAATTTCAATGAAACCTCACTGCCTGTGATGCCATTCATCGTGCTGGATTGCTTGCATGGCGTACGATGGACAATCGGCGCCAATCTCTCAAATGCATTAAATAAACCTACTGTGCTGTACGAATTCCCAAGCAGATCATCTCCTTTTTAATAGTAGAACGTTATACACTGTGTTTCGCTTCATACGCCGCAATATGCGATTCAAATTGGAATGTCAACGCAATCTCGTCCCAGCCGTTCAACAACATCTCTTTCCAATATGGATCAATCGTGAACGAATAGTGGCTACCGTCTTGGCCATTTACAGACTGTGCTGCCAAGTCGACTTCCAGCCGGTAAGGAGCTTGCTTTCCTTTTTGAATCAATTCGTCCACTTCCCCGTGCGCCAAACGAATTGGCAAGATACCATTTTTGACGCAGTTGTTATAAAAAATATCCGCAAAGCTCGGAGCGATGACGACGTTAAAACCATAATCTTGAATCGCCCATGGGGCATGCTCGCGTGAGGAGCCGCACCCGAAATTTTCTTGTGCGACTAAAATTTCGGAGCCGTTAAAGCGTGGATCATTCAAGACAAAATCAGCTGCTGGCGTGCCATCCGGACTGTATCGCCAATGATAGAACAAATACTTACCGAACCCCGTGCGTTCGATGCGCTTCAGAAACTCTTTTGAGATGATTTGGTCGGTATCGACATTTTTACGTTCAAGAGGCGTCACGACGCTATTGATGTAATTGATCGGCTTCATGTTAAGCAGCCTCCTTCCCCGTTCAAGTTATGCACTCGGTATTGCTTCCTTCATATAATTTCGAACATCCGTAAGATGTCCTTCAATCGCTGCAGCAGCTGCCATCACCGGACTGACGAGATGCGTCATAGAACCCGCTCCTTGGCGTCCTTCGAAATTCCGATTGGAAGTGGATGCGCAACGTTCTCCGGCTGGAACAGAGTCCTCATTCATTGCCAAGCACATGCTGCATCCTGTTTCCCGCCATTCAAAGCCGGCTGCCAAGAAGATTTCATCAAGTCCTTCTGCTTCCGCCGCGCGCTTCACCGTTTCCGACCCCGGCACTACAATCGCTGTGACCGCAGGGTGCACGGTACGACCTTTTACAATCGCACTTGCTGCTCGCAAATCCCCCAAGCGTGCATTCGTACAAGAACCGATAAAGACGTGCTGGATACTGATGGATGACAATGCGGCACCTTCTTCAAGCTGCATATAAGCCAACGCTTGCTTTAGCGCGTCCCGGTCTTCCTGTTCTTCGTAATCCGCAGCATATGGCACATGTCCTGAAATTCCTGATCCCATTGAAGGATTGGTTCCCCACGTAACGAATGGCGAGATTTCATCCGCATGGATGGATAAGGACACATCGTACGCGGCACCTTCATCCGTCGCCAATTCCAACCATCGTTTAGCGGCTTCATCAAACGCTTCATCTTTCGGCACATGTCGGCGCCCTTTCATATAAGCAATGGTCGTTTCGTCCGGACTGATCAATCCTGCACGCGCTCCCGCTTCAATCGACATATTGCAAATCGTCATGCGCTCTTCCATTGACAGCTTGCGAATGGCATCCCCCGTATATTCAACGATATGCCCCGTCCCCATATCGATGCCGAACTTCGCGATGATGGCTAAGATGACGTCTTTTGAAGAAACGCCGAATCCCAGCTCACCATCGATGCGGATTTCCATCGTCTTCGGCTTGGACTGCCACAGCGTCTGTGTCGACAATACATGTTCGACTTCGCTTGTCCCGATGCCGAATGCCAACGCACCAAACGCACCGTGTGTCGACGTATGGCTATCGCCGCAGACAATCGTCTTGCCTGGCTGTGTCAGTCCAAGTTCCGGACCGATTACGTGGACGATGCCTTGATCGGGATGATTGATGCCCGCTAGCGGTACACCGAACTCATCGCAGTTTTGCTGCAAAGTCGTGATTTGCTTACGTGAAATCGGATCCGTAATTTGATCGCGGTTGCGCGTTGGCACATTGTGGTCCATTGTTGCAAAGCACAGGTCCGGTCTACGCACTTTACGGCCATTTAGTCGAAGCCCCTCAAATGCCTGAGGAGAAGTGACTTCATGCAATAAATGAAGGTCGATGTATAAAAGGTCCGGCTTTCCTGCCTCCTCGAAGACGATATGCTGTTCCCAAATCTTTTCAATAATCGTTTTTGCCATCGTGCGCCCGCTCCTTTGCTTAAACGTAAGAATACATGATGTGTTCGGATACGAATTCCCGCTCCACTTCCTCAATCACTTTTGTGACAAAGACTTCAGTCGAAACAGTCCGCTTGCCCGCTGTCGACAAATCTCCAGTGCAATAGCCATCTTCTAGTACACCCATAACCGCCTCTTCAATTGAAGAAGCTTCTGAATGCAGCCCGAATGAGTGGCGAAGCATCATCGCAACCGACAAGATCGCAGCTGATGGGTTTGCTTTATTTTGCCCTGCGATATCAGGAGCCGACCCATGTACCGGTTCGTATAAGCCAAAACCGTCCGTACGAACGCTTGCAGATGGCAACATGCCAAGTGATCCCGTGATTACAGAAGCTTCATCGCTCAAGATGTCCCCAAACATATTCTCTGTAACGACAACATCAAAGCGTCGTGGGTCGGTGATCAATTTCATCGCAGCCGCATCGACTAGCATATGCTCGACTTCGACGTCTGGATAAGCCGCTTTGCGTTCTTCTACAACTTCACGCCATAATTTACTCGTTTCAAGGACGTTCGCTTTATCAACTGATGTCACCTTGCCTCTGCGGCCGCGCGCAATTTCGAATGCCTGGTCGACTATTCGTTCAATTTCCCGGCGCGTATACACCAATGTATCTACCGCTGATTTTTCAGAACGGCGTTTCGGTTCTGCAAAATAAAGACCGCCTGTCAATTCACGAACGATGACCATGTCCACATCTTTTGCGACTTCCTCTTTCAATGGAGAAGAACTAAGCAATGCCGGCACCGCTTTAACAGGACGGATATTAGCAAATAAATCGAAATGCTTGCGGATATTCAACAAGCCTTTTTCTGGACGCAAATGCGCTGGCTGCTTGTCCCATTTTTCACCGCCGACTGCACCTAGAAGAATCGCATCGCTCGCTTCACAAATAGCGACCGTTTCATCTGGCAACGGGTTATTGTACGCATCCACTGCACTTCCGCCAATCAATGCATGCTTCAAGTGAAACGTGTGCCCATATCGCATCGCAATGGATTGCAGCACCTTTACCGCCGCTGCTGTCACTTCTGGTCCGATTCCGTCTCCTGGCAATACCGCTATTGTTTTCTCCATGAAAATTCCTCCTCTTTCACTTATGTTGTGGGTCACCCTGCTGCAACGCTAATTTTTTGCCCTACTTTTACTAATTGGCGATTCACTGCGTTCAAATATGCTTTGGCAGTTGCTTCAAGCACATCTTGCGCCACATCACGCCCAGTCACTGTCTCACCGTTAAATGTCATGTTAATGACCGCCTCACCTAATGCATCGCGACCTTTGCCGATTGACGTCACCCGGTAATCCAAAATGTGCACTTTGCCTTCAACAAGTCGCTCCAAACTATTGAATATCGCTTCTACAGAACCTGCGCCTGTTGCCGAATCACGAATCAGCTCTCCATCCGGCTTATAGGCTGAAGCTGTAGCGGTCGGGATATTCGCTGTACCATATTGCACTTGCACACTTTCCAACACATAAACCGGAACTTCTTTATCGTTTATTTGCTGGTCTGTCAACAAGACAAACAAATCGTCTTCCACAATTTCTTTTTTGCTATCCGCTAATTTCTTGAATTCCACAAATGCTTTATTCAACTTTTCATCACTTAATTCAAAGCCCATCTTGATCGCCCGGTCTTTGAAAGCGTGTCTACCGGAATGTTTGCCGAGCACCAATTGAGTTGATGCGTCGCCGATCAATTCCGGCGTAATAATTTCATAAGTTAATGGGTTTTTCAACATGCCATCTTGATGAATGCCTGATTCATGCGCAAAGGCATTTTTTCCAACCACTGCTTTATTCGGCTGAATCAAACTCCCGGTCAGCTGGCTAACCAATTGACTTGTGCGTTTGATTTCTTTTAGTTGGATCCCGGTTTCAATTTCATAAATCTGTTTGCGGATATGAAGAGCCACTGCAATTTCTTCCAATGCCACGTTGCCTGCACGTTCTCCAATGCCGTTAATCGTACCTTCTATTTGAGTAGCGCCATTTTCAATAGCAGCTAATGTATTAGCTGTCGCCATCCCCAAATCATTATGGCAATGCGCCGATAATTTGACCTTTTCAATGCCAATTACATTCTCAGACACGTATTTAAACATTGCGCCGTATTCAGCTGGGGTTGCATACCCCACAGTATCCGGCAAATTGATGGTCGTTGCTCCTGCTTCGATCACTTTGCGGATAATGCGAACCAAGAATTCCGGATCGGACCTTGATGCATCTTCTGCTGACCACTGGACAAGGGGGAAAAACTTTTTCGCGTATTTTACTGCAGCGACAGCCGTTTCCATCACTTGTTCTGGCGTTTTCATCAATTTATGTTCCATATGGATCGGTGAAGTTGCTAGGAAAATATGGACGTGAGGTTGTTCGCCGCCTTTTAACGCTTCCCAAGCACTTGAAATATCACTTTCAACTGAACGCGCAAGTCCTGTGACGATTGAATTCTTCACTGTGCCTGCAATTCGCTGCACAGCGTCGAAATCTCCAGGGGAGGCGGCTGGGAATCCTGACTCGATGATTGTCGCCCCGAAACGTTCAAGCTGGCGGGCAATCTCGATTTTTTCAGCTGTATTCAAGTTGATGCCTGCCGATTGTTCCCCGTCTCTAAGCGTCGTATCAAAGATGTCAATTTTGCGCACTGGCAACCACCTCTTTTTCCTTAGTTTTCTTCGCTTCATTTACAAATGGCATCATGGCGCGCAATTCGCGTCCAACTTGCTCAATTTGATGATTTTCTTCCGACTTTTCAATTGCAGTGAATTCAGGACGGTTCAATTGGTTTTCAAGCAACCAACCTTTTGCGAACTTGCCGGTTTGGATATCCGTCAACACATCTTTCATGCGTGCTTTTGTATCTGCATCGACAATGCGTGGGCCGGAAACGAAATCTCCCCATTGCGCTGTGTCGGAAATTGAATAGCGCATACCCGATAATCCACCTTCATACATCAAATCCACAATCAGTTTCAATTCATGCATGCATTCGAAGTATGCCAGTTCGGGCTGATACCCCGCTTCCACTAATGTCTCAAAACCAGCTTTGACTAGGGATGTCACGCCGCCGCATAACACAGCCTGCTCACCGAAAAGATCCGTTTCTGTTTCTTCTTTGAATGTCGTTTCAAGCACACCTGCTCGCGTTGCACCAATTCCTTTTGCATAAGCGAGTGCTGTTTCTTGCGCTTGTCCTGACACGTTTTGATGAACTGCGAACAATGCGGGAACGCCTGCGCCCGCCTCATATGTGCGGCGAACGAGATGGCCCGGTCCTTTTGGTGCTACCAAGAACACATCCACGTCATTTGGTGCAACAATTTGATTGAAATGAACATTGAAGCCATGTGCAAAAACCAGTGATTTTCCTGCCTTTAATGAAGGTTTGATTTCTTCTTTGTAAATTTGTGTTTGGCGCTCATCCGGCACCAATACCATGATGACATCAGCCGCTGCTGCCGCTTCTGCTACAGTCGCCACTTTCATGCCGTCCTGCTTCGCTTGGTCAAATGATTTCCCAGGTCGTACGCCGACAACAACATCAAATCCTGAATCCTTTAAGTTCTGTGCATGTGCATGTCCTTGTGAACCGTAGCCGATCACCGCAATTGTCCGTCCTTTTAATACCTGTTCGTTTACGTCTTGGTTATAATACATTTTCGCCATTTTTAAATTCCTCCTCGGGGTTTTTTATAGAATCGACAATTGAGCTGTCGGCATTTTTTGAGTTTCTCTTACAAAAGCTGAAACGCCTGTCCGCGTCACTTCTTTAATTCCGTACGGTCTCATTAAATCAATGAAAGCTTCAATTTTTTCTGGGTCGCCAGCCACTTGGAACGTGGTAACGTTTTTGCTCATATCCACTACTGTCGCCCGGAAAGGTTCGACAATTGCGTAAAGTTCGTTTCTGACCGCCGGTGGCGATACCACTTTGACGATTGCCAGTTCCCGCATCACCATCGCTTTATCAGTGATATCGTTCACCTTGATCACATCAATTTGTTTTTGAAGTTGCTTCAATAATTGTTCTAGCTTGCCAGCATCTTCGACATTTACTACAAATGTCATTTTCGACATTCCAGGCTGCTCGGTATGGCCGACTGAAATGCTTTCAATATTAAATTGCCGTTTCATCAATAAACCGGTTACGCGGTTTAACACACCGCTCTGGTTGATTACTGTCGTGGTTATGACTCGTTTCATTCATTCTTCACCCCGATCATTTCATTAAGCCCTTTGCCTGGTGCTACCATCGGATACACATTTTCCATTTGCACGGTGCGGCAATCGATCAAGGCCGGTTCATTCGACTCAAACGCTTCTTTAAACACCACTTCTGCCTGTTCCATTGTTTCCACTTTGTATCCTTTGATGTCATAAGCGTCAGCCATTTTCACAAAATCCGGCTGTACATGGATTAGTGACTGGGAATAGCGTTCTTCGTAAAACGTTTCTTGCCATTGTCTAACCATTCCCAAACTCTGGTTGTTCATGATGACGATTTTTACCGGAAGCCGCAGCTCTTGCAATAATGACAATTCCTGCAACGTCATCTGGAAGCCGGCATCTCCCACAATCGAAATTACTTTTTCGTCGGGACGCGCGAGCTGGGCTCCGATCGCTGCCGGGAAGCCAAAGCCCATTGTTCCCAATCCACCTGACGTCACCCAATTATGTGGATGATTGAATTTATAATATTGTGCGGCCCACATCTGATGCTGTCCTACGTCTGTCGTAACAATGGCATCTCCTTTAGTCAGTCGGTGAATCAATTCGATCGCTTGTTGGGGGAGAATGCCCCGCTTTTTATCTGCTTTATATTGCAATGGATATTCGGCTTGATTGCCAGCCAAACTCGCCAACCATTCAGCCGTGTCAGGAGACTCAACGTTTTGGTTCAATAACGCTTGTAACGCTTCTTTTGCGTCCGCTACAATCGGGATGGCTGTCGGGACGTTTTTGCCGATTTCAGCAGGATCGATATCAATGTGAATCACTTTTGCATTTGGTGCAAAATGTGCTAGGTTGCCGGTTAAGCGGTCATCGAAGCGGGCTCCGATATTCAATAGCACATCGCATTCACAAATTGCCATATTCGCCGTATACGTGCCGTGCATGCCTGCCATACCAAGAAATAAATCGTGGTTGCCATCTATGGTTCCAAGACCGAGCAAGGTATTCGTAATCGGTACATTATGTCGTTCTGCAAACTCTCGAAGTTCCGATGCCGCTTTCGCAGCGAGAACGCCAGCTCCTGCTAGAATCAGCGGTTTTTTCGAATTGCTTATCGCGAGCGCCGCTTTTTGAACCTGCAAGAAGTTCGGTTGCGTTGTCGGTTGGTAACCCGGGAGATTCACTTCTTCATCCTTATAATTCATCAGCATTTCAGTGGAGATGTTTTTTGGAATATCCACTACTACAGGACCAGGACGGCCAGTTGAAGCGATGTAAAATGCTTCTTTGATGATCCGTGGAAAATCCTCCACACTTTTCACTTGATAATTGTGTTTTGTAATCGGCTGCGTGATCCCGATAATGTCTGCTTCCTGAAAAGCATCTGTTCCAATGACTGTGCTCGCAACCTGTCCAGTGAAGACCACCAACGGAAGCGAATCGAGCATTGCATCAGCGATTCCTGTTACCAGGTTTGTTGCCCCTGGTCCAGAAGTTGCGAGAACGACACCTGTTTTTCCTGACACGCGCGCATATCCTTCAGCGGCGTGGATGGCTCCTTGTTCATGTCGGGCAAGCACATGCCGGATCGGGTTTCTATGCAATGCGTCGTAAATCGGCAACACCGCTCCCCCTGGGTAACCGAATATCACTTCGACTCCCTGCTCTTTCAATGATTGGATCAGGATATCTGCCCCGCTGCCTTTTAGCTTCTGTTCAGTCGCTTCTCTTACTTCCAAATTTACTCCCAATCTGTCCGCCTCCTTTTGGATTATGTCTTTGATGAAATAAAAAAGCTTTTTCATTCCTATGCAAAGAAACATGTTCTTTGCATAGGGATGAAAAAGCTTCACGGTACCACCCTAATTCGCTGCACAAGTGCAACCTCATGGATAAGCTCTGCTTATCCGTTGATAACGATGCCCATTAGCTGAACACCGGGAATACCTATTGGGCCGAAGCCGTTCAGCATTCCACTCAGAGGGGATGTCGCAAACGGTTGTAATGCCGGCTTCCACCATTACCGGCTCTCTGTGAATACATGTTCCGTTTACTTTAACCTCGTCAATGAATTGTTTATAATTTTTTATACTGCATTTAAATGGTTGGCGTATACCTTCACGCCATCTTCTTGCACAAGCTGTTGAAATGATCGAAGTAAATCGTTCGTTACCGGTCCAGGAACACCTTCTCCAATGACGCGGCCGTCTACTTTCACTACCGCGATCACTTCTGCTGCGGTACCTGTCAAGAACACTTCGTCAGCTACATAAACATCGTGTCTAGTGAAAACCGCTTCTTGCATGTCATACCCTTTTTCTTTTGCTACTTCCATGATTGCATTTCGCGTGATACCTTCCAATGCACCCACATAACCGGGAGGCGTTAATAATTTGTTCTTGCGAACGATGAAGATGTTATCAGCAGAACCTTCTGCCACGTAACCTTGGTCGTTCAACATAAGAGCTTCTGATACACCAGCCAAATTGGCTTCTATTTTAACGAGAATATTATTCATATAATTAAGCGACTTTACTTTCGGGCTTAAGACGTCCGATCGGCTGCGTCGTGTAGCCACTGATACAATTTCAATTCCTGTTTCATATAACGCTTTCGGGAATAAGGACAGTGCTTCAGCAATGACAATTACGTTTGGCCGGGCACAACTCAATGGATCCAATCCTAAATTCCCAACTCCTCTAGAAACGACTAACCGAACATAAGCGTCTCTTAATTCGTTGCGTCGCAATGTCTCTGTTACAATGTTTGTTAGTTCTTCGAAAGTGTGAGGAATTTCGAGCATAACTGATTTGGCAGAATCGAAAAGACGTTCTAAATGTTCCTCCAGTCGAAATACGTTTCCGTTGTAAGATCGAATTCCTTCGAATACACCGTCTCCGTATAAAAACCCATGATCGTAAACCGAAACTTTAGCATCTTCTTTTTTTACAAACTCACCATTCATATAAATCATCTGCTCGCCCATGCCGTCCACTTCTTTCTTGAAAATATTTTATTGATTGTCCACTGCGTTTGCTTTCTCTTAGTAAATTGTTGCTATCATATCGCCTATTCTAACGGGTGTCAATCAAGTTTTTGATAATTTTTAGTTTATTTTGAATATTACTACTTTATGTATCCGTTTTCATTGTAGACGTATCAAGGGTTTTTCCATATTTAAAAATTATTTAAAATTATTTTGGATGCGATATATTACATACCCTATATAGCACGAAATGCAGGCAGAAATCTGTCCATAAAAAAATCCCTTGCTCATTATAAATGAGCAAGGGATTTGCACTTAGCAAAAATTATTTAGTGATTTTTGCAACTACGCCAGCGCCTACAGTACGTCCACCCTCACGGATAGAGAACTTAGTTCCTTCTTCAAGTGCGATAGGAGAGATTAGAGTAACAGTCATTTCGATGTTATCTCCAGGCATAACCATTTCAACGCCTTCAGGAAGGTTACAAACGCCAGTTACGTCAGTTGTACGGAAGTAGAACTGTGGGCGGTAGTTTGTGAAGAATGGCGTGTGACGGCCACCCTCTTCTTTTGAAAGAACATAAACTTCAGCTGTGAATTCAGTGTGTGGAGTAATTGTGCCTGGTTTAGCCAATACTTGCCCACGTTGTACGTCGTCACGAGAAACCCCGCGAAGAAGTGCACCAATGTTGTCGCCAGCTTCAGCATAGTCAAGCAATTTACGGAACATTTCTACACCTGTTACAGTAGTAGATTTTGGTTCTTCAGTAAGACCAATGATATCAACGTTATCACCGATTTTGATTTGTCCGCGTTCAACACGTCCAGTAGCAACTGTACCACGGCCAGTGATTGAGAATACATCCTCAACAGGCATCATGAATGGCTTGTCAGTGTCACGTGGTGGAGTTGGGATATACTCATCCACTGCGTTCATTAATTCAACGATTTTCTCTTCCCACTCTTCTTCGCCTTCAAGAGCTTTAAGAGCAGAACCTTTGATGACAGGAATGTCATCGCCAGGGAAGTCATATTCAGAAAGAAGATCGCGAACTTCCATTTCAACTAGTTCAAGTAGTTCTTCGTCATCTACCATATCGCATTTGTTCATGAATACGATGATGTACGGTACGCCAACCTGACGTGATAGCAGGATGTGCTCACGAGTTTGTGGCATTGGGCCGTCAGTTGCTGATACGACTAGGATTGCGCCGTCCATTTGGGCTGCACCGGTGATCATGTTTTTAACATAGTCGGCGTGACCTGGGCAATCAACGTGGGCGTAGTGACGGGTTGGGGTGTCATATTCTACGTGTGAGGT
>JBFEIJ010000060.1:0-17475 GCA_041553775.1 Planococcus sp. (in: firmicutes) | reverse complement strand
TCAGAAGCTGAATGACGAATCGAAGATGAAAGGGGGAAAAGAAAAATGACAGATTGCACAGAATTGCTTGAGCAATTGAAAAGCGGAGAACTTGAATCGTTGACCGTTAAAAAAGAAGATTTTTTAGAATTTCGCAAGGTGTTGGTGGCTAGAGAAGATTTTAAACATTTTCGAGGAGTCGCCTATCACTACGGGTTGACAGTTTATACATACACTGACGAACCATCAAAATGAATTGATGTGAATTTTGTCGCCATACATAAGGGGGAAGCAATGTGGAGAAGTTGAAGGGGATAAGGCAGCACTTAAATAATTTAATTGTGGGTCGAGAAAAAGAAATTGATTTTATGCTGATTGCCTTGTTGCAAGAAGGGCATGTTTTGCTAGAAAGCGTGCCGGGATCCGGCAAGACATGGATGGCGAAAGCATTTGCAGGATCTTTTAGGGGAGAGTTCCAGCGAATGCAGTTCACGCCAGATGTTTTGCCGTCAGACGTAACAGGCATCCGGTTTTTTAACCCACAAACCCAAGCATTCGAATTGCGTCCAGGAGCAGTTTTAACGAATTTATTGCTCGCAGATGAAATTAACCGTGCTACGCCAAGAACGCAATCGAGTTTGCTCGAAGCAATGGAAGAAAAGCAAGCCACTATTGATGGTGAGACGTTGCAACTGCCGAATCCATTTATCGTGATTGCCACCCAGAATCCCGTTGAATCGCAACAAGGGACGTTTCCGCTTCCAGCTGCTCAATTGGACCGATTTTTGTTCAGGTTGGAAATCGGATATCCGAGTTTTGATGAAGAATTAAAAATCATCCGGGATTTTCGAGGCAATGCTTCGCATAAAAAAGAAATTAATGCCGTGGCTTCAATTGATGAAGTTCAAGCTTGGACATCTGAAGCGAAAAAAGTGGCCATTCACGAAGATATTGAACGCTACATCATCGAATTGGTTCAAGCGACTAGAACACATCCGCTGATCGAACTCGGCTTGAGTTCACGTGCTGCTCTTGCACTCGTTCATGCAGCACAAGGCAGGGCATTTATTGAAGGACGCGCATTTGTAACGCCGGACGACGTGAAATACATTTTACAGCCGGTAGCTTTACATCGCCTTCAGCTTACAGGGGAAGGGATGCTCATCGCAAAACCGACAGAAGTGCTAAATGAAATCGTTGAATCCATCCCAATGCCTGTAGAGGCGTTTTAAGATGCAGTGGATTCGCCGCGAAGAAGGAACTAGGCAGCAGAGTATCATCTTAGGTGTGCTCGCCATTGCTTTTTTCATAGCTTGGATGTTTCTACTGTTTGAAGCGGCTGCAGCTTTGTCCTTTGCTGCAGCTATATTTATCATGCAATGGATATATGGAAAGCGAGTTGGGCACAAGCTAGCCTATCAGAACAATCAAGTGCGCCAGCGTATTTTACATGGTGGAGAATCCAAGTGGTCACTGGAATTTGAAAACGACGGCTTGCCGATTTTCGGGGGCAAATTGAAGATTGAATTTCAGGATGCAGTCAAGCCACTTGAGGGACAAGTCGAAGCGTTTGGAGAAGTCGTTGAAATGGATATTCCATTCAGCATCGGTTTCAAAGAAAAAATAATTGTGAAAGTGCCGCTTCAAGGCCAGCACAGGGGATTGGCTAGGCTGAAAAAAATGGAAGTGTGCATTCCGCTGCCATTCGGCGGCGGGGAAATCGTGCTCGAATATCGGGATCGATTGCTGCAAGAACAATTAGTTTATCCAAAACTATTGAATTTCTTTTTTGTCAATAAACCTTCAAGTCAGAAATCCGGTCAATTCGTTTTGAATCATACCTTGTTCGATGATCCGTTTCAGCCCGTAGGAACAAGGCAATACGTATCAACAGACCAATTCCATCACATTCACTGGAAAGCGAGCGCACGCATGCAAAGCTACCAGACCAAAATTTTCGCACAAGTGGCAAATGAGTCGGTATCGTTTATTTTGAACATCGCTTCGCATTACGGAACCATTGTGAATTTGGAAAGTCGAATCGAAGAAGTCGCATCATATATTGAAAGTTGCTATCAAGCCGAGATTCCTTATGCGCTTGCAGTTAACGTTCGTTCGGCAGGGGCAGTGCCTTATTTGTACTTGCCAATCGGTGAAGGTCAAAAACAGCGGCAAAAAGCGTTGGAATTGCTTTCCCTGTTTTCCAAGAACCATTCAACTATGCCGTTCATTACGATGGCTAATCATTTTGAGCGTCACATGGGACTGACTTCGACCACTTATGTTTTGAGTGATGAACAAGCAGATACACGAAGATTGGCAGCGAACTGGGGAAAGCGCACGCAATTGGCGATATTGGGAAGCCGTGTTAGGAGTGAAGACACATGACAACACGTATTGACGCCGCTGCGAAATTTATGTTGGATGTTTTCGCGGTCACATTCATCGCCATCATGTTAACGGATGAAATATGGCATCTCCTATTAATGCACTGGCCACTGATTAGTTTAGGTGCCGCTTTAAGTGTTTTACTTCTCATTGGGAAATATTCATACAAAATTTGGCAAGGTGTCGCAATAGCGGCTGTTTCTGCCGGAGTCGGTCTATTGATTGGGTTGTCATGGTGGTTGGCGGCCGTATTAATGCTGGCTACTGTTTATCGGATGCATGCTCGGTTTTCAGAAAACGAAGACGACGCATCTACAACTGGTTCCCCCCTATTATGGGTTGTTGTGCTTTTTGTGATTGCCCTGATTGCCGCCTTGTTCAATCCGCAACAAGAAACCGAACGAATTTTGTATATGCTGTTTATTGCGGCCGTGGTCTTAAACGTGTTATTTAGCTTGGCTTATCTATACGTAAAACATCGCTCAGAAGGCATCGTTTTATCACATCTAACTGCAGCGGCTGGATTTGTATTGGTTAGTGCTGGACTGACCGCTCTGTTTGTATTTGGCTTTGCGCAAAGTGTTAGACAAGGAGCGGGTACGGCAGCAGGCTGGCTATTGCATCTCGTTCTGTGGCCATTTTCCGGGTTGATGGAAAAAATGGGAGCGTGGCTTTCGAATTTATCACGTTCTAAAGAAGCACAAGAAACGTTCGAAAAATTAGGTACAGAAGAAACAACTGGTGAAAGTGAACTTGTAGATTTTCAAGTGGCTGGAGACTTTCCAGTAGAGGTAATGCTAACTATTCTCCTTTTGACAATCGCCATTATTTTATTGGTGTGGATAAAAAAAAGACACCCAGAAAGCGCTGCGGTAGAAAAAACACATGCTGTGAAAATTGAACGTGCAGCGATTGCAAATACTGAGTCGGTAGTTGAAGAAGCAATGCCTAAAAACGGATACGCTGAAGAGGTAGATTTGCATCACATTCGTGCAGTTTACCGTGAATTCGAACAAGAAGCCGAAACTTCAGGCTATGGACGCGGTGCTTCTGAAACGGTTCGGGAATGGATGACCAGAATGAATTGGCAAGTATCAGAGAATTTTTTCTCAACCTATGAATCGGTGCGATATGGCCAAGGCGCAGTATCGGTGAAAGATGCAAATCCATTTTTAGAAGAAATCAAAAGGCTGACAGAAAAGAATTTTTTAAAAGAGGTTTAAGGCTATGATTGAGGGGGCATAGTATACTTGAACACAGCAACATTCTCATTTCCCCCTTTTGTGGTCGGTCCGGACAGCGGATCGGCTTCTTTTTTTGCTTTTTTTAGATCACCGATTGCTACTTTCAAATAATAGCGTGAATTAACAGAAGATTTTTGCTAAACTGGTAATATAGAGAAGAGGTGATTGCATATGAAAATCGGATTTATCGGAACGGGTGTCATGGGCAATAGTTTGGTTAAACATTTGTTGGAGGCTGGCCATGACGTGGCAATTTATACGCGTACTGCTAAAAAGGCGGACAATCTTGTCGCGTTGGGTGCACAGCTGATGGAATCGCCACTTCAAGTTGCACAACATTCGGACACATTGTTTACGATGGTCGGCTATCCATCAGATCTTGAGCAAGTTTATTTTGGAGAAGATGGCATATTGGGTGGAGCGATAAAGGGCGCTATAGCGATTGATCTGACAACTTCACAACCGAAATTAGCACAGCGAATTTATGAGGCCGCCAAGAAAAAAGGGATGAAATCCTTGGATGCACCGGTTTCTGGCGGAGATATCGGGGCGCGGAATGGCACATTATCGATTATGGTCGGTGGAGACGAACCTGTTTTCCAGGAAGTGTTGCCGCTATTGGAATTGCTTGGACAAAATATTGTCTTTCAAGGACCAGCAGGAGCTGGGCAGCATACGAAAATGTGCAATCAGATTACCATAGCTTCTACTATGATTGGCGTCTGCGAATCATTGATTTATGCGAAAAAAGCAGGGCTCGATCCGGAACAAGTGCTGCAATCGATTTCAGCTGGCGCCGCAGGTTCATGGTCGCTGTCCAATTTAGCCCCACGTATGATCAAAGAAGATTTCGAACCAGGATTTTACATAAAACATTTTATCAAAGACATGAAAATAGCTGCTGAAGAAGCTGAAATGATGGGTCTGAAATTACCCGGATTGCGCCAATCACTTCATATGTATGAAAGCTTGGCTAATAAAGGTTACGGTGACAACGGTACACAAGCATTGATCAAGTACTATGAAAATTGAAAAATCCGC
The DNA here is from genome assembly GCA_041553775.1 of Planococcus sp. (in: firmicutes). Lineage (GTDB taxonomy): Bacteria > Bacillota > Bacilli > Bacillales_A > Planococcaceae > Planococcus. Next base: position 12,823 of record JBFEIJ010000060.1, on the reverse strand, counting down.
AGGCTTTGTGAGCCTACGGAAAAGTTGGTCAGTCAAAATACGATTTTTTAGGTGAATAAAAGCGGTCAGCATCTCTCGTTTTATATGTTTTGGAGAACGGCGCTTGAGGAGCTTCTTTCTTTTGTGGTTGAAGTCCGGTAAAAGAACTGAGAATTTCTTTAGCGGTTTTCAAATTCATCCGACTAGGCGGGTTCCGGTAGGATTCATCCAACTGACCTAAATGGTCCAGCTGTTCAAAGTCTTCTTTTTTTGGCAGCATATGAAAATAATAATTACCGCATTGAACGAGGACTGAAGATTGTTGTTGGCTTTTCCGGGGATTTTTACTGAAGTGAAGACCGATTTTTCGAGCGCGATTCTTATTGATCAGCGTCGACAGGGCTTCTTTTTTTAAAGCATATAAATATTGGTTGTCAGGGGCGGTTTTCGCATGCCGGTTAACGGTGAAGATCGCTTGTGCAATTTCCGTATCCGTTTTTTGTGTATCCATGAACCCATTCCTTTCTGAAGTTGGAATTTGCTTGAATAAGCATGTCCATCATATCAAATTTATGGGAACCTGTATACCGGACAGATGCGGGGTTTATATGAAAAAAACAGTTAAAGGGGATTGGGAAAATGGAAATGTTCAAAGGGCAAACAATGATTGTGACAGGCGGATCGAGTGGTATGGGATACCATATGGCAGAACGATTTGCACAAGAAGGGGCGAACGTAATTATTACAGGTCGAGATATGGAAAAGCTGAATGCGGCAGTTACTTCCATGGATGCAAGCAACGGATCTGTAGAGGTGTTTCAAATGGATGTAAGGGAACCTGAACACGCAAAAGCAATGGTGAATTTTGCGCATGAAAAATTCGGCCGCATTGACGGATTGGTGAATAACGCTGCCGGCAATTTTATCGTTCATGCGGAAAAACTGTCGCCAAACGGTTGGCGCTCTGTTATTGATATCGTATTGAACGGTACATTCTTCTGTTCACATGCTGTCGGGAATTATTGGATTGAAAACGGTTCAAAAGGGAATATCTTGAATATGTTGGCTACATATGCTTGGAACGCGGGCGCGGGCGTTGCGCATTCGGCAGCAGCAAAAGCGGGAGTGATGTCTTTGACGCGTACCTTGGCTGTGGAATGGGGCACGCAATTTGGTATTCGCGTGAACGGGATTGCGCCAGGTCCTATCGAACGTACCGGTGGGGCAGAGAAATTGTGGGAATCTGAGAAAGCAGCTAAACGCACTATGGAATCGATTCCTTTAGGCCGCTTAGGAAAGCCGGAAGAAATTGCGGAACTTGCTGCATTTATCATGTCTGAGAAAGCATCATACATGAACGGAGAGATTGTCACTTTGGACGGTGGACAATGGCTAAATAAATTTCCATTCTAGGAATTATTTTCAATTTCAGCGTTAAATAACAAAGCAAAAAATAGTTTCGCTTAACGGAATATGATATGATGAAACCGATCCAATTAACGAATAAAGTTGCTCGTTTATGACCTTAAAGGAGTAGAGTACATGATTTCATTACCTAGCAAAGATTTTCTTGATACACCAATCGATCAATTTATCATTTCTTCCGAAAAAGTGGCCCACGTCCAAGTCGGCAATAGCGCTGAACATGCATTATTGGTGTTAACAAAAACAGGATATTCTGCAATTCCTGTCCTAGATCCGAAATACCGCTTCCGCGGATTGATCAACGCTCAACGAATAACTGATGCGATTTTGGGGCTCGACCATATTGAATACGAGCGCTTGGGTGACATCAAAGTGGACGAAATTATGGATCGTGACTTACCGTTGATCCACATTAACGAACGTTTCCAACGAGCACTGGATTTACTAATCGATCAAAACTTTTTATGCGTCATTGATGATGAAGGAATGTTTATGGGCATTTTAACGCGTCGCGTCGTCTTGAAGCAATTGAAAAAGCAACTTTACCAATTGAAAAAATAAGATTTGGATAGCCATTTAAGGTCTCATTGCGAGGCCTTTTTTCTGTCATTGGAAGAGAGGGCATAAGTTATGAAACAAACAAATCGACCACTAGTGCTGGCGTCTGTCATGTTGGCGATGTTTATCGGTGCAGTCGAGGCGACCATCGTGTCTACTGCGATGCCGAGCATTTCAGCGGAACTTGGAGGATTTTCAAAATACAGTTGGGTTTTTTCTGCCTATTTATTGATGAGTACAGTAACGGTCTTATTGTATGGTAAGTTATCGGATATTTTCGGCCGCAAGCCTATTTTTGCAGTCGGCATTGTGCTGTTTCTCATCGGCTCGCTGTTATGCGGCATGGCTACATCAATGGACCAATTGATCTTTTTCCGCTTTATCCAAGGGCTGGGCGCAGGCGCTGTATTGCCGATAGCCACGACAATTGTTGGAGACATTTACACGGCTGAAGAACGCGCCAAAATACAAGGTTATTTGTCGAGCGTTTGGGGAATCTCTGCAGTTACCGGACCAGCGATTGGAGGTATTTTGGTTGCGACAATTGGCTGGGAATATGTCTTTTGGGTCAATATCCCACTTGGCATTCTCGCATTAACCGGCGTCCTGTTGTTTCTAGTCGAACCGGTGAATACTAAAAAGCCATCTGTGGACTATACGGGAGCGGCTTTGTTAACGCTAGCGCTGTCGCTATTTTTATATTGGCTAATTGAAGGCGGCGTCGGTTTTGATTGGGCTTCTGTGCAATCGGTGCTGCTGCTCTCTGGGACAAGCGTTATATTCACCCTTTTTATTTTTGTGGAACGCAAAGCGAAAGATCCGATGATGCCGTTTTCCATTTGGCGCAATACATCAATTCTTTTCGCGAATTTGGTATCACTTTTTACAGGCATCATCTTAATCGGCGTTTCAAGTTATTTGCCGGCTTACGTTACCGGCGTCATGGAACAATCTGCAATCATTGCCGGTTTCACATTAACTGCCATGTCAATTGGCTGGCCGATTGCAGCATTCTTTTCCGGAAGGTTATTATTGAAAATCGGTTATTTCCAAACTTCCCTTTTGGGTGGCATCTCACTTGTTATCGGCACTGTGTTGTTCGTTTTCATGCAAGCAAGTTTCGGACCATTATGGGCAGCTATGTCGAGCTTTTTTATCGGTGTCGGGATGGGACTTACAGGCACCGCGTTCATCGTGTCGATTCAGGCAGCGGTTTCTTATGAACAGCGAGGAGCTGCGACCGCATCAAACATTTTCATGCGGAATTTGGGCAGCACGATTGGAGCAGCGCTCCTAGGCAGCGTGTTGAATGCTACGTTATTGAATTATTTCCGTGATACTGGAGAAAACTTCACATTAAACTCGGTCAATGAGTTGCTGACCGAAAAAAGTCGGGCTGCGTTGTCTCCAGAAGCGATCAATGTGCTGCAAAAAGGATTGGAGCAAGGATCGCAGAATGTATATGGGTTAACCGCAGTTTTTGCGTTGATCAGTTTATTGCTGATTTTCGGACTGCCGCGAAAGAAAGGGCTGACTAACGATGGCTAATGAAGAATTGATCATTAAAGTGTTGGCGGAAGAAGGCAATATGCGTAAAGCCGCTGAACGGCTGTTCTTGTCGCAGCCTGCTTTGTCACAGCGCTTGCAGTCCATCGAGAAGGACTGGGGGCAGCAATTGTTCATTCGCTCCCAAAAAGGATTAACACCGACGCCTGCAGGAGAACTCGTTATTGATTACTCAATTGACATGATTCAACGCAAAGAAGAAGTTTTTGAAACTCTTCATATCTTGACTTCCAAAGTTCACGGAACATTGAAGATAGCGTGTGCCACAATTATCGGACAAAACTGGCTGCCGAAAGTGCTGAAAGATTTTGTGACGCTTTATCCTGAAGCGAAAATACAGCTAATTACCGGCTGGAGTTCGGATATCGTCCGGGCGTTATACGAAGGAGAAGCTCATATCGGCATCGTTCGTGGTCAGACTGATTGGAAAGGCACCAAAATGCATTTATTCCGTGATACTTTGTATTTGGTCGATAAGGAAATCACTTCACTCGACCAAGTGGAAAAAGCGGAGCGGCCCTTTATCCAATTTAAAAGCGATTCCAATTATTACGAAGAAATTCAGCAATGGTGGCAGAAGCATTTTGCATCGAGTCCGAAGCGGCAAATTACCGTCGACCAAATTGAAACGTGCAAGCAAATGGCGGTCAATGGCATCGGCTATGCGATTTTGCCTTCGATCACTTTGACAGGTACGGAAGGCGTACACAAAATTCCATTGTCAAGCAGTGCAGAAGAATTGGAATTGACCCGTGACACGTGGTTGATCGGCTATGAATCTGCTTTTCAATTGCGTCAAGTGGAAGCTTTTGTCGATATCGTCAAAAAACATGCTGCTTTATTAAACTAAAGTAATGAATTATTATTCTGAATCCGTTATAATAACACCATCACTTATAGAAAGAGGTTTTTATCAATGAAACAAATGGACGCAAATGAAATTATCTCGTACATACAAAATGCTACAAAATCAACACCTGTGAAAGTTTACGTAAAAGGAAAGAACGTGGCTTCTTTGGATTTTGGAACTGGTTCTAAAGTGTTTGGTGAAGGCAATCACGCAACTGTGTTCGGCGAATGGGCAGAAATTCAAAAAGCGCTAGAAGCCAATGCTTCGGTTATTGAAGATTCAGTTGTCGAAAACGACCGCAGAAACTCAGCAATTCCGCTATTAGACATGAAAAACATCAATAGCCGCATCGAACCGGGTTCGTTTATCCGTGAAAATGTGGAAATCGGCAATAATTGTATCATCATGATGGGTGCAGTTATTAACATCGGCGCAGTTATCGGCGATGGCACTATGATCGATATGGGCGTAATTCTTGGTGGCCGTGCGACAGTCGGTAAAAACTGCCATATCGGTGCAGGCGCGGTCTTGGCCGGCGTTATCGAGCCGGCTTCAGCAACTCCAGTCATTGTAGAAGATAACGTGATGATCGGGGCAAATGCAGTAGTCCTTGAAGGTGTACGCATCGGCGAAGGCGCGGTAGTTGCAGCAGGAGCCATCGTAATTGAAGATGTTCCAGCTAACTCAGTAGTCGGTGGAACTCCAGCACGCGTTCTTAAATTGATGGATGAAAAAACGCGTTCGAAAACGGAAATCAAACAAGAACTTCGCCAGTTGTAAAAGGCGGATTCTTATGGATCTAGTGAAAATCAGAAGAGATTTGCATCAAATACCGGAAATCGGTTTTCAGGAATTTCAAACTCAAACTTATTTAAAAGAAGTTATCGGTAAATTGCCGGAAGACCGAGTCGAAATCGTGGAGTGGAGAACAGGGCTTGCCGTGAAAGTGAATGGTACGGCGCCAAGCAAAACGATCGGCTGGCGTACGGACATTGACGGGCTTCCCATCACAGAAGCTACCGGCTTGCCCTTCAGTTCAAAACGTCCTGGCTTTATGCACGCTTGCGGTCATGATTTGCACATGACGATTGCGCTTGGCTTGCTAGAAAAATTGGTGCTGAATCCGATAAAAGACAATGCCGTTATCTTGTTTCAGCCCGCTGAAGAAGGCCCAGGCGGCGCTTTGCCATTTCGGGAATGGTTGACGCGCGACATGCCATCTTTTTTGCCGGATCGTCTGTATGCGCTGCATATAGCACCGGAATTGCCGATTGGCACGGTAGCAACTAAGCCCGGCCTATTGTTTGCCAATACATCGGAATTGTTTATTGACCTTCACGGAAAAGGCGGCCATGCAGCCTACCCTCATTTAACGGAGGATATGGCAGTTGCTGCAGCGTCGCTATTGATGCAACTTCAAACCGTCGTGAGCCGCAATGTGGATCCGATGGACTCGGCCGTCTTGACGATCGGAAAAATGACTGCAGGCACTGTTCAGAATATCATTGCTGAAGATGCACGGCTTGAAGGCACAATCCGAACGTTGAATCCGGAATCGATGCAGCGCGTAAAACATCGAATTGAAGGTTTATGCCGTGCGATTGAAGAAGGCTATCACTGCCAAGTCACGATCGATTATGGAGCAAGTTATCGGGAAGTCGATAACGACGAAGCGTTAGCGGAAGATTTCCTAGCATTTGCAGAAAATGCAGAAGGCATCCAAGCGGTTAGATGCAAAGCGGCAATGACCGGAGAAGATTTCGGTTATTTTACTGAAAAGCTTCCGGGTCTTATGTTCTGGGCAGGTGTAAATTCGGAGTTTGGCTTGCATCACGCTAAGCTAAATCCGGATGAAAAGATACTGACATTGATGCCAGATTTCCTTTATCAATTATTTACGAATGAGTAATTCCACGGACAGCGAAAGCTGTCCGTTTTTTTTGTATGTAAATGGAACTATTTTAATTTCTAAGCGTACTACTTAGTATAGAGAAGAATAGGGGTGTAACCATGTCGAAGAAATTATTGGCGTTCTGTGCAAGTGGATTTTTCTTATTGTTTTTTATGATGCCGCAGGCGCCGCTAGCCGCTCCTCAAATTAGTATTGACGCAGAGGCTGGCATTCAAAACAAAGTGAAGTACGAGAGAGGGGTGCCTGTCCGCATAACCGTGTCCAATAGCGGATCAGATTTTTCAGGTGATCTTGTCATCAATTACAGTGAATCGTATAATCTGGGGTCTGGTTTAGCTGTACCGCTGGATTTGGCAGCCGGCGAGACGAAGACCGTTCAAATTGCCGTCCCGGGATTGTCAGAGATGTACGGCATGAACGGAACGCCAGCACAAGCGATCTTTTTATATGAAGGCGGCTGGGAAAATGGCAAATCGGTTTCTTTTAAAGGATCTAAATCGATAAAAGCCAATTACTTCTCTCCTGCTACCTTATTTATCGGAACGTTGACCAATAATCCTGATCGCTTGATTGCGTTAAAAGAAATCGATTCGCAGTCGAACGAAACGTCGCAAATCTTTCATTTAAATCAATTGGATAAATTCGCTTTGCCGACTGATTCGATGGGATGGGAATTTATCGATTACTTAGTAATCGATGAAGTGGCTTATGCGGATTTGCCTGAAGCAGTTCAAGCAGCAGTTCTCCAATGGGTTCGCCAAGGCGGTCATGTTTTGATCGGTTCTACTGAAAATATGCAGCTTGCTATGGGAAATTTGAGTGAATATTTGCCGTTAGTACTTGGGAAATCTGAGCAAGCGGCCATTCCGGCTCTAGAAAATCCAATCCCGGTTCTTCAAGCAAGTTTGGCAGATGGCGCGGAAGCATTAATGGAAGCAGATGGCCAAATTATTGTGGGTCGTACGAAAATCGGCTCTGGGACATTGACGCAAACGAGTTTTTCGTTGGGAGATGAACCTGTTTCTGCGCAAAAGAACTATCCATTATTGCTTCAGAATTTCTTTCAAACACCCGCGCTCAATCAGTCATCAACGAATTACGGCCAACCGTTGAAAGAAGCTATGTCTTATGAAGTTGGCAGTACCAATGAACTTTTCGAAAGTTTCCAGGTATCAAGAATTTTTATTGTTCTCACGATTTTAATCTACATCGTTTTGATTATTCCAGTGCTTTACCTTATTTTGAAGAAGAAGGACAAACGAGAATATGCTTGGTTTATCATTCCGGCAGCGGCTGTGTTGTTTTCGATCGGACTGTTTGCGTTTGGAGCCAAAGACCGCATCGCTAATCCACAAATTCAGCAAGCAGGGTTCTTTATTGTCGATTCATCTGGCAGTTTGAATGGTTATTACATGAACACGCTATTATCGAATCGTGGAGGCAATTATCGCTTCACGGCACCGTCTACCACGTCTATGACTTTTAGTCGAAATGATGAATTCTCACAGCAATCACCGGAAAAAGCAGCGATTTTTGAACCGCAGGCTACAAATAATAACTTGACCGTTCGCGATATGCGCTATTGGTCGGTCGGATCTGTCATTGGAGAATCTTATATCGAGGACGCCGGTAAATTTGATATAGAAGTATCGTTGGAAAATAAAATATTAACCGGTTTTGTTCAAAACAATTTCTCTTTCGCTCTTGAGGATGTCGCAATTTGGAGCGGGACTAAAATGATTGCTTTAGGCGACTTGGCTCCTGGAGAACGATTGCCGATCAACGTAAAAATTCAATCTGATTTATTGGCTCCTGCCTCGCAGATTGCATCAAATTATGCTTATCAACCAATTGCGGATGTACAGGAATTGCTTAAAGCGAGAAAACAATCTGTGCTGGCTGTGTCATTCAATGAAATTGCCAATAACACTAAATCGCCTTATATTACGGGCTATGCAAAAGATGCAATTGTACCTATTTCTCTCGAAGGCAAACGGCCAACAGTCTCAGCTGTCCATTTAATCGCGCAAGCTTTTGAACCAGCTATTGATTTGTCCGGAGAAATCAATATGAATTCAGATGATTTAGCGATGGAACTACATGGTACTAGCAGCACATCGTATATGGAGCAAATTTCAATAACCGATCCCTATTTGTACTTTTTGGAAAACGGCAATTACGAATTGACTTATACATTGCCGAAAGCGATGCAAAACAACAAAATGTCTTGGAATGAATTAGCCATTACAACGACAAGTACAAATCTTGCGACAAAGCTAATAAATGCCAAAAGTGGATCAACGCTTGATTTGATGGATAGACAAACACTCGTAACTGAATCAGTGAGCGACTTTATCTCCGAAACAGGCATGATTAAACTTACTTTGGAGATGGACGGTTCAGGCAATCCCCTTGAAGTGACTGTGCCGAAAATTAAACTGAAAGGGGAAATGAAGCCATGATTGAAATAAAAGGACTGACAAAGAAATACGGTTCACTTTATGCGTTGCAGGACTTGAATTTAGTAATTGAAGCGGGCACAGTGTTTGGATTTGTAGGAGCTAATGGAGCAGGGAAATCTACCACTTTCTCGATATTGTCCACACTTTTGCAGCCGACAGCAGGAGATGCCTTTGTCAACGGCTCAAGCGTTATCCATAACCCCCGTGAAGTGAGACGCCAAATTGGTTATATGCCTGACTTTTTCGGCGTTTACGACCAATTGAAAGCAGATGAATACTTGGACTTTTACGGTGCTAGCTATGGATTGAAGCCAATAGAACGAGAAGTGCTCATCCCAAAACTATTGGAATTGGTCAATTTGGAACAGAAGCGTTATGAATATGTGGATTTATTATCGCGAGGGATGAAGCAGCGTTTATGTTTGGCTCGTGCATTGATCCATGATCCGAAAATATTGATACTCGATGAACCTGCTTCGGGCTTAGACCCACGCGCCCGAATTGAAATGCGCGATATTCTGAAAGAATTAAAATCCATGGGGAAAACCATATTGATTTCTTCTCATATCCTGCCCGAATTAGCAGAAATGTGCGACAATATTGGTGTGATTGACTCCGGAAAACTGATTGCACAAGGCTCGGTAGCCCAAATTCAAGCTCAACTCCAACATGAGCGGGTATTGCGGATCAAGTTGGCCGAACCTACGAACATGGCTAGCGCATTTTTTGAAAATGATCCTTTTGTGTCCAAGCTAACGGAGAAACCGGAGAAAAACGTGATTGAGCTGCTCTATAAGGGCAGTGATCAAGATCAAATCATTTTATTGCGTAATGCAATTGCTCAAGGATTGCCGATCTTGTCATTTGCAGAAGAAGAAACGGATCTTGAAGATGTCTTTATGGCAATTACGAAAGGGGTGGAAATGCGATGAGGGAAATTCTTGCCAATCCGGTATTAGTTAAAGAAATCAAGTTGCGATTTCGCGGTCTAAAAAGCTTTACCGGTATCCTCTTTTACTTAGTCGCCATGAGCATTTTTGTTTTTGGATTCATCTTTTTAACAACTTCTTTGACAGGCAGTGGCTTTTTCAGGCCAACAGAAAGTTTTATGTTGTTTACGATGATGACGTATATCCAGCTGGGACTGATTTTGTTTATCACACCTGGATTAACCGCAGGCACCATTTCATCAGAACGTGAAAAGCAAACCTTGAATATTTTACTGACGACTGCGCAGACCTCTTTTCAAATTATTTTCGGGAAATTATCGTCTTCAATCGCGTTCCTGCTTTTGATGATCATTGCTGGGCTACCGATTTATAGCTTAGTGTTTCTGTATGGTGGTGTAGCACCAAGTCAAATCGTAGTTATTTTCTTATTTTATTTTTTAACATTGCTGGCAATTGGAAGCCTTGGTGTTATGTATTCCACATTGATCCGCAAAACCATCATTTCCATGATTTCTACTTATGGAACGATGATATTCCTAGTTGCCGCGACTGGATTCTTTATGCTCATTTCTTTAGAAGTATCTCAATACGGCAGCACGGGCATGGCGACATTCTCACCGATGACTTATTTCTGGGCAAGCATCAACCCCGCTGTTGTATTGATGACACTTCTTCAGCCGATGGTCGCAGAAGAAATCGCCAGTATGACAGCAATCGATTTGCCGCTTTGGGTAGGGTATTTTATCTTTTATTCCGTGCTGACTGCTGTCGGATTATTATTGGCTGTAAAACGATTGCGCGTCAATATGGCTAAATACAAATAAGGAGGGATTTAGATGAACAACCGGGAGATTCAACGCTTCGTCAATAAAACAGCTAATCGATTAAAATTACTGAAAATCAGCCAAGCCTTGCAGCAAGCCATCTTTTTCGGGTTGGCCGCAGGTGTTTTAGTTGTGCTTATTTCCCGGTTGTTCGTTCTTCCTTATTATGAATTTTATTCATATGGTGTGCTCAGCTTGGCAGTAATAGCTTGGCTCGCTTTCTCGCTTCGGAAGATGCCTAACCGGCATAATGCAGTGCTCGAGCTCGATCGATTTACACCGCATAATCAATTGCTGACAGTATGCCAAACAAATGACGACAGCGAATTGGGTGCTGATCTAACGACTAAAACAGCAGCCATTTTGCCAACTAGTTTTCGCATGTTCTTAAAAGAACCGAAACGGTGGTTGCTTGTAAAGTGGGTGTTCGCATCTCTCGCTGTTTTATTCGTGTTGAGTTTTCTGCTTGTTTTTCCAAGTACTTCTCAATTGCAGGCAAAAGAAATCGAACAAGAGCGGGAAATTATAGATCAATTGGTGAAAAAAGTCGAACAAGCTGAAAAAGAAGCAGAGACCAAAGAAGTAAAAGAGGAACTTCGAGAATTGGCGGAAACCGTAAAGGCCAGTGAAACAGCTGAAGCAGCTTTAAAAGAATTGGTCAAAAAACAGAAAGAGTTGGGTTTGCTTGAAAAGCAGCTTGTTTCAGAAAATACGGAATCAAAACGCATGGAACAAAAAGATTTGGGGGAAGCTGTGAAGAAGCTAGCTGAAGAAGCCGGTAATGCCCAAACGGCGCTTAGCAATATGGGCAAGCCAATTTCGGTTGCACTGCAACAAACAATTGCCAAAAGTGAAGCTGGAAAAAGCGAAAGTTCTTCGGGTGCTGAATCGTCAAAACAAACGGGTGAAAATGGCGCTGCGACAGAAACGGGTTCTGCCGAAGGAGAGTTGGACGCCAACGCAAAAGATGAAGAGGGATCAGGCAACTCAGCCAATGAAGAAGCGAATCCAAGTCAAGGCCAAGGTCAAGGACAGGGTCAAGGTCAAAGTCAAGGTCAAGGCCAAGGTCAAAGTCAAGGTCAAGGTCAAGGAAAAGGACAGGGCCAAGGACAAGGACAAGGTTCAGGACAAGGTTCAGGACAAGGTTCAGGACAGGGTCAAGGTCAAGGCTTGATGGGTGGTTCGGGACAAGGCAGCCGCGAGCTATTGACTATACCGAAGCGTATAGGGGACTCGAATGGACCGGCAGTTGATAATGGGGAAATGGGAGAGGGAAGTGCAGCGGAAGAGCGGGAAGGAAAAGTACCTGCAGAGCGGGGAATCGCTCGTCCTTATTCGGAAGTCGTCGGCACTTATTCCGACTCTTATTTTTCCAGTGCTGAGCAAATGAAGTTGCCAGCAGATCTTCAGAAAATTGTGGAGCAGTATTTTACTTCAATTCAAACCAACCAATAGAAAGTAGGGATTTTATGGCATACACACCAGAGCAATTTACCGAAATGACCAACCTTCTCAAAGAAGTCCGAAAAGAAATCGCTCAATTTATCGTCGGTCAAGAAGAGGCAATTGATTTTTCATTGTACGCGATTCTAGCGGATGGACACGCGCTGCTAGAAGGATTGCCGGGTCTTGGGAAAACCATGCTCATTCGCACAATTTCAGAGGTGTTGGACCTGTCATTTGCGCGAATTCAATTTACGCCTGATTTGATGCCTGCGGATATAACAGGCACCAGCCTGCTCGAGCGAGATGCTGAAGGGCGCCAACATTTTACATTCCGTGAAGGGCCCATTTTTCACCAAATGGTATTAGCTGATGAAATTAACCGCGCTACGCCAAAAACGCAAAGCGCTTTGCTTGAAGCAATGGGTGAAAAAACCGTCACTGTGCTTGGCGATACAAAGCCAATGGCGCGTCCATTTTTTGTATTGGCTACTCAAAACCCGATTGAAATGGAAGGAACTTATCCGCTCCCTGAAGCGCAAATGGATCGTTTCCTCTGCAAAATTCTTGTAACTTATCCGACGCGGCAAGAATTGGCAGAAATCAGCAGACGCACTACCGGCTCAGACTTGTTTACATTGAATAAAAAAATGGATGCTTTTTCGCTGATTGAAGCGCAACAAATGGTCCGTTCGGTTTTAATTGCAGAAGACATTTTAATGGTGGCAGTTGATATTATTCAAAATACACATCCACTTTCTACTGAAATCACTGAAGTCGAACAATATGTCCAATATGGCAGCGGTCCACGCGGTCTGCAAAGTTTGATCAAACTAGCAAAGGCGCGCGCTCTC
>JBFEIJ010000059.1:0-17526 GCA_041553775.1 Planococcus sp. (in: firmicutes) | reverse complement strand
CCTGCAGAAAAAATTGCATAATCATTGAAAAAACCGCCAGCGCAAAATTTTTGCACTGGCGGTTTTGATTTGCTTAATACATTTTCAGGTATTGCTCGCGCTCCCATGGGTGAACCGCAATACGGAACATGTCCCACTCGATTTCTTTCGCTTCCACGAAATTGTTCAAGATGTGAGAACCAAGAGCTTTGCTCATCACTTCATCGCCTTGCAACTCTTGAAGTGCTGCATACAATGTAGGTGGTAAATCTTGAATGCCGACAGCTTCGCGCTCTTTTCTGTTCATCGCATAGATATTGCGATCTACCGCTTTAGGCGGCGTCAATTTACGCTTAATGCCGTCAAGTCCAGCAGCCAATAGTACAGCCATTGCCAAGTAAGGGTTTGCTGCAGGGTCAACAGAACGTACTTCTACGCGTGTAGACAATCCACGAGAAGCCGGAATACGGATTAACGGGCTGCGGTTTTGTCCAGACCAAGCTACGTAGCAAGGTGCTTCATAACCAGGCACTAGGCGTTTGTATGAGTTGACAGTCGGGTTTGTAATCGCTGTGAACCCTTCTGCGTGTTCAAGAATTCCAGCTAGGAATTGGTAAGCTGTTTCGCTTAATTTCAATTCGCCGTCTTCATCAAGAAATGCATTTTCGTTGCCTTTGAATAGGGAAACGTTCATGTGCATCCCTGATCCGTTAACGCCGAATAATGGTTTTGGCATGAATGTTGCGTGAAGACCGTGTTTACGGGCAATCGTTTTAACGACTAATTTAAATGTTTGGATGTCGTCACACGCTTTGATCGCATCTGCGTATTTAAAATCGATTTCGTGCTGGCCAGGTGCTACTTCGTGGTGAGATGCTTCGATTTCAAAGCCCATCTCTTCCAACTCAAGCACGATGTCGCGACGGCAATTTTCGCCAAGGTCCATCGGCGCTAAATCGAAATAACCGCCATTATCGTTTAATTCCAATGATGGTTCACCGCGTTCGTCCAGTTTGAACAAGAAGAATTCCGGCTCTGGTCCAAGATTGAAATGTGTAAAGCCAAGCTCTTCCATTTCTTTTAATACGCGCTTCAAGTTATTGCGTGGATCGCCATCAAATGGAGTTCCATCTGCACGGTAAATGTCACAGATCAAACGCGCCACTTTTCCTTTGCCTGTAATCCATGGGAACACAACCCATGTATCAAGGTCCGGGAATAAGTACATATCTGATTCTTCAATACGAACAAACCCATCAATAGAAGATCCGTCGAACATCATTTTGTTGTCTAAAGCCTTATCCAATTGGGATGTTGGAATTTCAACGTTCTTAATGATTCCCAAGATGTCTGTGAATTGCAGACGGATAAAGTTCACTTCTTGTTCTTGTACCAATCGTTTAATGTCTTCTTTAGTATACTTGCCCATGTTCGCTTCACTCTCCTATGATTGTTTTATGTAACCCGATTCATTTTTTAAAGAAACGGGATAAATCCCCTTGCCTGATGCCACCTCTGTCGAATGCATTCGAGTTCAGTATTTCATCCCTCAAAATTTGCCGCAATTCGGTATCCGAGATTGTCTGTGGCGCTGTCTTTTCAATTTTCGGTTGTGTTCGCAAGGCGTGAATTTTTTTAATGCCTGCGATGTTAATGCCTTGATCCAGGAAATCTTTGATTTCGAGAAGCGTATCCACGTCGTTCAATGAAAACATACGTTTGTTCCCTTCAGATCGTGCCGGTTGAATCAGTTCGTGTTCTTCGTAGTACCGAATTTGACGCGCTGTCAATTCTGTCAGCTGCATAACGATACTAATCGGAAGCAAAGGCATTGTTCTGCGAACCCGGTGGGTCATGTCATTCACTCATTTCACTTAGTACTGCTCTTTCAGTTTAATCGATGTCAGATAACTTGTCAAACTAACGTTAGGTTTTCTTACATAAAAAATTCCCGCTCGATTTTCGAGCGGAAATTCGAGTTAAATGAGATTTGATTTTTTCAAGGTTTCAACTGAATTCAATACAGCGATTTTCACGTGTTCGTATGTGAGTCCACCTTGGACAAAAGCAGTATATGGCGGCCTGATTGGCCCATCAGCTGTCAGTTCTATGCTGGAGCCTTGAACAAATGTTCCGGCTGCCATGATGACGTCGTCTTCATAACCGGGCATATAAGCCGGCTCTGGTTTAAATTGAGCGTTTACTGGCGAACTCGCTTGAATCGTTTGGCAAAATGCTACCATTTGCTCTGCGCTGTTAAATGACACCGACTGGATCAAGTCCGTTCTGTCCGCTGTAAAATGCGGTGAAGTTGTCATGCCAATGGATTCCAAGAGCGCAGAAGTGAAAATCGCCCCTTTTAGCGCTTGCGACACAATATGCGGCGCCATGAAAAAACCCTGATACATATCAGGCAACGCATTCAATGACGCACCTGCCTCTCCTCCTATACCCGGAGAAGTCATACGATAACCGCATTTTTCCACTAAATCTTTTTTCCCGGCAATATATCCGCCAATTTTAGCTAACCCGCCGCCTGGATTTTTGATCAGCGAGCCTGCAATCAAGTCTGCGCCAACTTCAATCGGTTCTTGTTCTTCAACAAATTCACCGTAGCAATTATCGACAAAAACAATCGAATCCGGTTTGATCGCGCGAATTTCGGCGATCATATCGGCAATTTCTGCAATTGTGAATGATGGCCGCGTGTCATATCCTCTTGAGCGTTGTATCGCAATCACTTTCGTGTTTTCTTGAATCGCATTTTTGGCCGCCATCCAATCAATGCCATTCTCAGCTGTTAACGGGACATGCTGATAGCTGATGCCAAAGTCTTTTAAAGAACCGGTATCTTTTTCTCCTCCTGATACGATGGAATCCAAGGTATCGTAAGGTTTTCCCGTCAAATAAAGCAGTTCATCACCCGGCCGCAGCACACCGAAAAGTGAAATCGTGATGGCATGGGTTCCCGAGATGATTTGGGGCCGCACGAGCGCCGCTTCCGCTTTAAAAACGGTGGCATACACCCGCTCAAGCGTATCCCGACCTTCATCGTCGTAGCCATAACCTGTTGACGGGTTAAAATGATGATCGCTGACTTTTTGGGAATGGAACGCTTCTAACACTTTTTTCTGGTTCACAAAAGCGATGTCGTCCGCTTTTTGCAGCTCTTTTTGTATTGTATCTTCTATTTTACGTATAGTCGTTTGCATCCAATTCTCCATTCTCTTCTAATTACTCTCCTATTATGCTATTAAACTTGAAATTGCGTCAAATTCTGCTACAATTCATAGAGTTGAAGATTTCAGGAGGATACAAAATATGGCTTGGGAAGTACTAAGCGCCATCGGTACAATCGCTTTTGCGGTGTCTGGCGCGATTATTGCAATGGAAGAAGAATACGATATTTTCGGAGTTTACTTGCTCGGAATCGTTACAGCGTTCGGGGGAGGAGCGATTCGAAATTTGCTTATAGGTGTTCCTGTATCCACTTTATGGGAACAGGAAATGATGTTCCAACTCGCTTTGTTTTCCATCACGCTCGTATTCCTTTTTCCAAATAAGCTATTAAGCCATTGGAATCGTTGGGGCAACTTCTTTGACGCCATCGGATTATCCGCCTTTGCAATACAAGGCGCATTATACGCCGTAAATTTAAATATGCCAGTTTATGCAGTAGTTGTTGCTGCCGTATTGACCGGTTCGGGCGGCGGAATTGTCAGGGATGTTCTCGCAGGACGCAAACCGCTCGTTTTAAAAGCTGAAATTTATGCAGTGTGGGCGGCGATTGCAGGAATATTGATCACTTTTGATATCGTCCGTACAGATATGACGCTATACATCATGTTCATCTGCATCACCGCTTTGCGCATTTTGTCTTTCACTTTCAGATGGCGCCTTCCTACACGAAAAATCTTGACAGCCAATGTACATTAAAAAGACCGTCCAGCTAATTAAAGCTGAACGGTTTTTTCTTTCCTTATTTTACGATGCGTAGGTGTCGCCTTTCCAAGCGAGCATCCCGCCATCGACGTTGACGGCTTCAATTCCGTGAGATTCCAAAATCTCACATGCTTTCGCACTGCGTTTTCCTGAACGGCAAATGACATGCACCGGCTGTGATTTATCGACTTCCGCTACGCGGTCCGGCAATGTGCCAAGCGCAATATGCTTAGCGCCTGACACCATTCCAGCTGCCACTTCATCATCTTCACGCACATCAATCAGCTGGACTTGTTCGCCAGCTTCCACTTTTTCCTGCAATTCATCTGTTGAAATCGATTTCATCTTCATTGCCTCCTATTGGTCCTGTTTTACTGGCTATACGCCTTTTGTATGCTTAATGAAAGGTTTTATTCCTGGTGTTCGATTGCTACTGGCTTCGACGGTGAAAAAGTCGAAATGGCATGTTTGTAAATAAGCTGCTGCTTGCCTTCTGATTCCACCAATACGGTGAAGTTGTCATACGATTTAATCGTGCCCTTTAATTGAAAGCCGTTTAGTAAAAATACCGTGACATAAATATTGTTTTTACGCAGCTGGTTCAAATAAACATCTTGAATGTTTACTGGCTTCATGAATATCCCCCTCATTACCCCTAGTCTTTGTTTTTTTCTTCAATTGTTTCAATTCGACGAGTACGGTCGTTTTCCTGCATAAATGCTTCGATTTCCTGAATGTTTTTTTCACGATCCACCATGGCATCGATCCAAAAAATCGGCAGCTTGTTTTTAAAATACGTAAATTGCCGCTTTGCGTATTTCCGTGAGTTTTGCTTCAATTGGTTGATCGCTTCTTCAAATTCGGTTTTTCCATCAAGAAAACCGTATAATTCCTTATAGCCGATTGCTTGAATAGACTGTGCATCGCGAATACCGCGGTCGCGCAGCGCTTCCACTTCATCCAACAGACCCTGATCGAGCATGCCATCGACACGTTCGTTTATCCGCTCATATAAAATTGCGCGATCGATGTCGAGCCCCACGATGACTTCGTTGTACATCGGCGACAGCGCCAAACTGCGGTCGGCTTTCTCTTGCCCACTCGCCCATATTTCCAATGCACGGATTACACGCCGTGTATTGTTTGGATGGATATCCGTCTGCGGATCCAGCGCTTTTAATTTGTCATGCATATGCTGAGGTCCGTATTTCTTGAGTTCCGCATGTAAAGCAGCTCTCAGTTCTTCGTCCGCTTGCTCTTCTGCAAACCGATAATCAAATAGAACCGCTTGGACATAAAGACCCGAACCCCCAACTAAGATGGGCAGCTTGCCCCGAGATTTAATCTCCTCAATCTTCCCGCGCACCAATTGCTGGTATTCCGCTACCGAAAAAGATTCTTCCGGCTCTTTAATATCCAGTAAATGATGCGGCACGCCTTGCATTTCAGCTTCGCTGATTTTCGCTGTGCCTATCGACATGTCCCGGTAGACTTGCATCGAATCCCCGTTGATGACTTCTCCATTCAAACGCTTCGCCAATTCCAAGCTCAACGCGGTTTTACCCGAAGCCGTTGGGCCGACTATGGCAATTACATCAATCATTTTCCAACATCCAATCTGCAATAATTTCATAATGTACGTCTTTGTCTATTTCATTCAATAATTCATGCCTTGCACCTTCCGCTAAATGCACACGAACCTTCGTCAAGCCGGATTTTTGGTATTGTTCCGCAGCTTGAAAAATGCCTTTGCCGCGTCCGCCAACCGGGTCTTCCGAGCCACTGATCAATAGCAGCGGCAAATCCTTGCGAATCTTGGCCACTTCCGATTTCCGATGAATCAATTCCAAACCAGTGAAAAGATCAATATAAAATTGGTTCGTGGAAGGTGCGCCGCACAGTGGATCCGCTTCGTATTTAGCAACTTCGGACTTGTCACGGCTGAGCCATGCAAAAGCCGATTCTTCCGTTTTAAACGGTTTGTTGAAATTTCCGAACGTCATTTTCCCAAGTGCTGAACTAATCGCAGTTGATCCTTGCGCTTTTGCAGCTGCCGATGCAATGGCCAGACCCGCTTTACCTGATAAACCTGGATTTCCTCCGGTGCCCGATAAGACCACATTGCTGATGTCGTCGCTATACAATTGAATAAAGCGGCGCGCCACAAAGGACCCCATGCTATGGCCAAAAATGATAAGCGGAAGTTTTCCGCATTCGCCTTGGACGTGATCGATGACTTCTTTAGCATCTTGAACCACCCGATCAAAGCCATTCGCTTCCGCAAAAAATCCCATTGTTCCGCCGCGTTGTGCGGTTTTCCCGTGCCCGCGCTGATCGTGGCTTGATACTGCGAACCCTTTCGCTGCAAGAAATTGCACGAATTCTTCGTAACGACCGATGTGTTCAGCCATTCCATGAATGATATGGACATGCCCAATCGGCGACGGGGGACACATAGTTTCACGATAAATCTCGTGCCCGTCCGACGCTTCTATAAAGCTTTTAACGATGTTCATTGCAATGCCCCTCTCACATGCTGGGTCGCTTGATGAATTTCTTTGTTCAATTCATCGCGGAATTGTGTTTTTTGGTCGTCGCTATAATTCAACTCGCGTGCCATGAAATCAAGGACGCCTTCTTTGTAACGCACCACATCGTCTATATGGAAGTAGAGGTCTCCCGTCCGTCTGACAAAAAAGTCGGCTGGGGTAAACGCCATTTCGTCTTCAATCGCGTATTTGACGATCGCTGCCAAAGATTTCGGCAAACCTTCCGGGTTCGTTTCAGGCAAATGCTGATAATAGCCGAAAACTTTTCCAGCATTGGTGCCGAAAAACTGGGCAAGCATACGACCTTCTTCTACAGATAAGCCGAATTGCGATGCAGACAGCGCTGTTTGGCTA
Source organism: Planococcus sp. (in: firmicutes) (assembly GCA_041553775.1). Lineage (GTDB taxonomy): Bacteria > Bacillota > Bacilli > Bacillales_A > Planococcaceae > Planococcus. Next base: position 10,702 of record JBFEIJ010000059.1, on the reverse strand, counting down.
ACGAATCCGCCAAAGTTTGCAGAGCCACCAAAATCTCCACCAGATAACGGCAAATGTTTCGTAACGGAATCTCCGTACGTTTTGCCGGTCTTTTCCGTCAGTTTTTTCGCTGTTTGATCGACAATCGTTTCCGCCATTTTCCGGTAACCTGTCAATTTGCCGCCTGCAATGGAAAACAATCCATTGGCAGATTCCCAAATTTCATCTTTTCGTGAAATTTCCGAAGGGTCTTTGCCTTCTTCAGAAATAAGCGGCCTCACACCCGACCAAGTAGACTCAATATCGGTTGGCGTCAATTGAACATCTGGGAACATCCTACCTATCGCTTCAATTAAATAAGCCACATCTTCTTTTGTTGCGACGGGTTCGATTGGTTCTTGCTGATAAAAGGTATCGGTGGTGCCGACATACACTTTCGTGTCGCGCGGAATAGCAAACACCATCCGCTTATCCGGCGTGTCAAAATAGACCGCTTGGCGAAGCGGGAATTTTTGCTTATCGACAACGATATGTGATCCTTTTGTCAGCCGCAGTTGTTTGCCTGAAGTCTTGCCATCCAAACTTCTGACTTTGTCGACCCAAGGACCTGCTGCGTTAATTGTGACGTGGGCATTTATCTCGAATTTTTGCCCATCGATAAGATCAACGATTTGAGCTCCTGCAACTTTTCCATTTTGATAAAGGAAATTTTGCGCTTTCGCGTAGTTCAAACAAACGGCTCCGCCTTCTGCTGCTTTTTTCATCGTTTCCATCGTCAAGCGCGCATCGTCTGTTCGGTATTCTACGTAATAGCCGCCGCCGAGCAGATCCTCTTTTTTCAACAACGGTTCTTTTTCAAGCGTTTTTTCCGGCTTCAGCATCTTGCGCCGTTCGGCTTTTTTGACTCCCGCTAAATAATCGTAGACCCGCAAACCGAGCGACGTGGAAATCGGTCCAAATGTGCCTCCCTTATGGAATGGCAATAGCATGCGTTGCGGCTCTGTCACGTGAACTGCGTTTTCATAGACGATTTCGCGTTCTTTGCCGACTTCCGCGACCAGCTTCACTTCGAATTGCTTTAAATAACGCAAACCGCCGTGGACTAATTTCGTAGAACGGCTAGACGTTCCTGCTGCAAAGTCTTGCATTTCGACTAAAGCGACTGACATACCCCGCGTAACAGCATCAAGGGCGATTCCTGCGCCTGTAATGCCTCCGCCAATCACTAATACATCAAATTGATAGTTGGAAAGCTTACTGATTTGTTCCGGCCTTTTCTTCGCTGAAAACATTCAATCTCCCCCTCATCATTTACCAACGGTCGTAGATTTGGATCATCTTAAGACAAATTCACACTTAACCAATAGAAACCTTGAAACTAAAGGACATCTATCTTCACATTACCCGTTTAAACATTTTTTCAACATCATACGTTTTAAAATGGACAATGACCGGTCTACCATGCGGACAAGTAAAGGGCTGTTCGGCATTTTTCAAGTCTGCCAGCAACCGTTCCATTTCATGTTTTTGCAAATAATGGTTGGCTTTGATCGATCTTTTACAGCTCATCATGATCGCCGCTTCTTCACGGATTTTCTTGACATCCACTTTCCGCTCATCCAGTACTTGTTCAATGATTTCTTCAATAATTTCTTGTTCAAACCCTGTCGGAAACCACGTCGGATACTCGCGGACAATAAAGGATGTATCGCCGAACTCCTCCATGAAAACGCCGCTTTCTGCCATGACGTCTAACGCTTCTTTTAATCGCAGCGCTTCATCACGGCTGTAATGAAAGGTTAAAGGGAGCAGTAAAGCTTGGCGCTCGGAAGGGTTGATGTCTCCCACTTTTTCACGGAAGAATTCATATTTGATGCGTTCTTGTGCTGCGTGCTGATCGACCAAGTAAAAACCGTCGGTACTTTGCGCAACGATATACGTACCGTGAATTTGGCCGACAACTTCCAACTCCGGAAATTGCGGCGCGTCATCCGGTTCGTCAAAATCAGCAAAATCGCTCACCGGTTCCACAATCGGTTCGGGTGTTGGCGAGGGTGAGGCAGGCTGCGCTTGAACCTCATTTACAGGCTTTTCTGGCTCTTTCAAAGGGTGGTCTTTCACTTCTTGTTGCGTTTGGACAAAATCCTTGTTTAATTGCTCGACAGGTTCTTTTACCGTAAAAGAAGATTTCCATATATCCAATTGTTGGGTCGGTGCCTTTTTAACCGCTTTCGGTTGTTCCACGGTCGGTGCTCTGACGGCCGAACTAACGGCTTGGCGAATGGTCGCATGGACGAGTTCCATCAATTCTTTTTCCTTACTCAAGCGAATCTGTTGCTTCGCAGGATGGACGTTGACATCGGTCAAATACGGATCCCCTTGGATATTCAGAATGACGATCGGTTGTCGTTCTAAGGGCAAAAACGTGTGATATGCCTTATGCACAGTGTTGGCTATGGCATAATGCTTCACCCAACGCCCGTTTACAAATAATGAAATATAATTTTTATTGGCACGGGTGATTTCCGGCAATGATGCAAAGCCCGAAATTTTATAATCTTGCGTTTCCCCTTCAAACGGAATCATTTTTTTGGCAATCGATACACCGTATATATCTGAAATCACACGTTTGATCTCCCCACTGCCTGAAGTTTGGAGGATTGTTTTGCCATCGTGAACCAATTTGAATGCGACTCCTGGGTAGCTCAGTGCAAAGCGGTTCATCAAGTCAATCGAGTGCCCAAGTTCGGTTTGCAGCGTCTTCAAATATTTCAAGCGTGCCGGTGTATTGAAGAACAATTGATCGATGCGCATGTCCGTTCCTTTTCGCAAAGAGCCTGCACGGTGTTCGATCACGCGGCCGCCTTCCATTTGGACAAACGTGCCGGTTTCACCATCAGATGTATGAAGAGTGACTTTCGAAACCGAAGCGATACTTGCTAGCGCTTCTCCGCGGAAGCCCAATGTTCGAATACGGAACAGGTCGTGTTCATTGGCTATTTTGCTCGTGGCATGACGTGAGAACGACATTAGTGCATCCTCCGTGTCCATGCCCGCTCCGTTGTCGATAATTTGAATCGACGTCAGCCCGGCTTCGCTTAACAACACTTCAATCGCTGTACTTCCCGCATCAATCGCATTTTCCACCAATTCTTTGACGACAGAAGCGGGTCGTTCCACCACTTCCCCGGCAGCTATTTTATTGGATAGCGGTTCGTCCATTAATCGGATTATTCCCATAAAGTCACTCCTTTTCGCTTAGCTTCGCCTGTAGATCATTGAGCAATTGCAGCGATTGCAACGGCGTCATGGCAGCAATGTTGATGTCTGCTATGGCTTGCAATACTTCTTCCCCTGTCGTGTCCCGTTCATCAAAGAACGATAATTGCTCCACTTGGCTGACATGTTTTTTGTTTTCGGCTTCAAAGCTTGTCAGCAGTTCACGGGCGCGCGCTAGAATAGGCTGCGGCAATTCCGCCAGTTCCGCCACATGAATGCCGTAACTTTTATCTGCCGGTCCTTTTTTCACTTTATGCAAAAACACCACTTTGCCGGATTGTTCCATCGCGGCGACATGAACATTGCTGAGCTTATCGAGCGACTGATCCAGCGCCGTCAACTCATGGTAATGGGTGGAGAATAAAGTGTTTGCGCCAATGTTTTCATGAATGTATTCGATCATCGACTGAGCTAACGCCATGCCGTCATAAGTCGACGTCCCGCGTCCGATTTCGTCAAATAGCAACAAACTTCTGCTGGTTGCATGCGTAATGGCATATTGCGATTCGAGCATTTCCACCATGAACGTACTTTGTCCAGACACCAAGTCATCTGCTGCTCCGATACGTGTGAAAATTTGATCGACGACGGGTAAATTCGCCGATTCCGCTGGCACGTAACTGCCGATTTGCGCTAAGACTATCGTTAATGCGACTTGACGCATATACGTACTTTTACCGGACATATTCGGTCCAGTGATCAACAGCATATTCTGGCTATTGGTCAACACGCAATCGTTCGGTACGTAATGCTGCTTGTTCAACATTTTTTCAACGACCGGATGGCGCCCTTCGATAATCGAAATCTCACGTGTGTCGTTAAATGCCGGTTTCACAAAGCGATAATTTTCCGCAACGTTGGCGAAACTCATAAAGACGTCCAATTCGCTGAGCGTTGAAGCCAAATACTGAATGCGGGTAATATACTGCTTTACTTCTTCGCGAATCTTGACGAACAATTCGTATTCCAAGTTCAAACTTTCTTCTTCTGCCGTCAATATGAGCGATTCTTTTTCTTTCAATTCAGGCGTAATATAGCGTTCCGCATTGGCAAGCGTCTGTTTTCGCTCATAACGGTCCAAATCCGCCAAATGCATATTCGCTTTCGAGATTTCAATATAATAGCCAAAAATTCGGTTATAGCCAATTTTCAACGATTTAATGCCGGTCAAGCGGCGTTCTTCTTGTTCTAATTGCGCAATCCAGTCTTTGCCGTTGCGCGATGCATAGCGGTACTCATCCAATTTTTCATGAAAGCCGTCTCGAATGACTCCTCCTTCTTTGGAAGATAAAGGTGGATTGGCACTAATGGCATCAAGCAATACGCCAACTTCTTCGCAACGGTCCAATTTCTTGCTGAATTCTGCAAGTGCATCGTATCCTGAGTTGGCTAGCTCTGCAATAATAGCAGGCACTTTTTCCAAAGAGCTGCGCAATTGAGCCAAATCACGACCACTCGCACTGCCAAAAGCAATACGACCGCTCAAGCGTTCAAGGTCATACACTTCTTTCAACAAACCTTGCAATTCCACACGCGTAAAATAATTACCGATCAATGCTTCGACCATCGTCTGGCGCTTTTCGATCAAACTGCGATTGGCAAGCGGTTGATGCAGCCATTGCTTCAATTTCCGGCTGCCCATCGCTGTCACAGTGTCGTCTAAAAGCCATAATAACGTGCCTTTTGTTTCTCCACCGCGAATGGATTGCAGCAATTCCAAATTGCGTTTGGAATGAAAATCGATCGATAACAACTGGCTGTTTTCATTAAACGTGAAGGGTTGGATGTGATCAAGCGATTGTTTTTGCGTACGTGAAATATATGTCAGCAACCGCACAATGCTTTGTTTTAAATCAGCTGGACATTGAGCAGTTAACCGCTCTTCCGCTTCGTACACTTGGTCCATCGGTTCAATCGATAACATGAGCTGTTGGGTTTCTTCGTTCAATAATAAAAACAATTGCTCCGAAACAACAAGCTCGCGAATGTTCAACGACTGCAATTCCTGCAGCAGCGCTTTTTCAGTTCCTGCTATGTACACAGCTACCGCTTCACCTGTGCTGACATCGACGTAAGATAAAGCAAAGCCTTCGCCCGTCTGTTCAGCTGCTGCTAGGAAAAGATTCGATTTTGAATCGACGCTTTTGCCTTCGGTATAAGTTCCCGGTGTAATCAGTCTGACGACTTCGCGTTTCACCATGCCTTTGGTCAATTTTGCATCTTCGACTTGTTCGCACATTGCCACTTTATGGCCTTTTGATACAAGCTGATCGATGTAATTTTGCGCCGCATGATGCGGCACGCCGCACATCGGAATGCGATCGTCACCTGAACCGCCTCGACTGGTCAATGTAATTTCAAGGATTTGCGATGCCTGCAATGCGTCTTCATAGAACATTTCATAAAAGTCGCCTAAACGGAAAAACAGAAAGGCGTCTTGGTAATCGGATTTCACTTGCAAATATTGTTGCATCATTGGTGTAGGAGCCATTTTTTATACCTCTTTCAGAACTTTTCGTAGTCTTATCATTATAACAAAAACAACGGCAGAAAAGAAAAAACTGAAAGAGCCAAGGCTCTTTCAGTTTCTGTGATCGTCTCATCGTTCAACAGCATTTAAATGCAGCTTGCGAGTAGACGGTTTTATTAGGAGCAGCTGCCAGGTGAATCGTTGCGAACTTTCGATCCAGTCTCGCCGCGCAGCAAATCTCCGCCTGTTGCTGTGATGATATTGTTCGTTACACGGTTTGCAATGGCAGTTGACACCATTTGTAATAATGCATTGACATCGCTTTGCGATTGTTTGAATTCTTGTACAATCGGCACCTCATCGATATCGTCTTCAATTTTCTTGATTTTGCCTTCGATCAATTCCAATGCACGCTCTTTTCCGTAATGCTGGAAATTCACTGCTTGTTTTTGAAGACTCTTCATGCTTGCGATTTTCTCGCGGACTTTCTGGTTTTCGTTTATTTGCGCTTCAGCACGTTTGAAGAATTCAACTTCTTCAGTTTCAGCAATCATATCTGCTACTTCGCGTGCTTTTGCGATAATTTCATCTTTTGTATAAGCCATTCTAGTAGACACCCATTTCTCGGCCGGCAACGCTGGCCATCAAACCACCGTCTATCAGCCTTTTTTAGTTGTATTGATTGTACAGGTAAAAGCGTCCATTCGACAAGGGTTCCGACTTGTGAAGAACTTCACCGCCACCCATGAAACTGGCATCACTCTTTCTCCCATTATACTGAAGAACCCCGGGGCTCTTCAAGGCACAACGACGAATTGTCGGAGAATGGACAAGAAATCCAGATTAGTTCTGGAACGGGTAATCGTCGTTGATGTAAATGCGTTCATATGAAATCGCTTTGCCGCTTTGATCATCGACTTCCGTGAAAAAGCCGCTGACGACTGAACGTCCGCGCTTCGGCACTTCAAAGCGTGTCGGCATATTCGTCCGGAAACGGTACAGCACTGATTCCTTCGTCATGCCTAACACTTCATCGTATGGGCCTGTCATGCCCACATCCGAGATATACGCGGTGCCGTTTGGCAAAATCCGTGCATCAGCCGTTTGGACATGCGTGTGCGTTCCAACAACAACAGATGCTCGCCCATCCAAATGCCAACCCATCGCGATTTTTTCACTTGTCGCTTCGGCGTGGAAATCGACGAAGACGAGCGGTGAAATTTGTTTTGCTTCAGCGATCAACTCGTCCGCTTTTTGGAATGGATCGTCATGCGGCGGCAAAAAGACGCGTCCGTGCAAATTGATGACTGACAAGGTCTGGCCATTTTTTGTTACGGTGGCCATCCCTCTACCTGGCGCTTCCGGTGAAAAGTTCGCCGGACGGATCAAATAATCGACTTCATCAATAAAATCAAAAATTTCTTTCTGGTCCCATGTATGGTTGCCCATCGTCACCATATCCACGCCCATAAACATCAAGTCCTGATAAATGGATTTCGTAATGCCGCGCCCCGCCGCTGCATTTTCACCATTCGCAATAACTACATCTGGCGCATATTTCCGTTTCAAACGCGGTAAATATGACTCCAGCGCATCTCGGCCGATCGAACCGACGATATCTCCAATAAATAAAATCTTCACAACTATCACCTTTTTCCATAAGAAAAAGGCTTCTTTGAATAGACATTCATCGAAGCCTTCATCCTATTATTTTGCGTATTCAACTGCTCGTGTTTCCCGGATAACGGTCACTTTAATGTGTCCCGGGTAGTCAAGCTCTTCTTCGATCCGTTTGCGGATATCTCGTGCCAGCCTGTGGGCTGTCATGTCGTCGATTTGTTCCGGACGGACCATTATGCGAATTTCACGTCCCGCTTGAATAGCGAATGATTTCTCAACGCCTTCATACGATTCGGAAATTTCTTCGAGTTTTTCAAGTCTGCGGATGTAATTTTCCAGTGTTTCACTGCGTGCACCTGGACGAGCGGCAGACAATGCATCTGCAGCAGCGACGATAACCGAGATGATTGAAGTCGCTTCAGTGTCTCCATGGTGGGAAGCAATGCTGTTGATTACAACCGGGTGCTCTTTGTACTTCGTTCCAAGTTCCACGCCAATTTCAACGTGGCTCCCTTCAACTTCATGGTCAATGGCTTTACCGATATCGTGAAGAAGTCCTGCACGTCTTGCGAGCGTTACGTCTTCACCAAGTTCTGCGGCCATCAAGCCTGAAAGGAAGGCTACTTCAACCGAATGCTTCAAGACGTTTTGGCCATAGCTTGTGCGGTAGCGCAAGCGACCAAGAATCTTGATCAAATCCGGATGCAAATTATGGACGCCGACATCAAATGTCGTTTGTTCTCCGATTTCTCGGATTTGCTCGTCCACTTCACGGCGTGATTTCTCAACCATTTCTTCGATGCGAGCTGGGTGGATACGGCCATCGGAAACCAATTTTTCAAGAGCTAACCGGGCTGTTTCACGTCGAATCGGATCAAATCCGGATAAGATTACCGCTTCAGGTGTATCATCAATGATCAAGTCAATACCTGTCAAAGTTTCAAGCGTTCGGATGTTGCGTCCTTCACGCCCGATGATACGGCCCTTCATCTCATCATTTGGCAAGTTCACCACAGAAACTGTTGTTTCTGCGACATGGTCAGCAGCAAAGCGCTGCATTGCCAACGATAGGATGTTTTTCGCTTTTTTGTCCGATTCTTCTTTGGCGCGCGCTTCCGTTTCTTTCACCATCACTGCAATATCAGTTGAAAGTTCATTTTCAACTTGTTGCAAAATGATCGATTTCGCTTCTTCGCGTGTCAATGAAGAAATACGTTCCATTTCGGACTGTTGCTTCTGGACTAAATCCTCAGCTTTGCTCTCCATCTGTACAATATGCTGTTGTTTTTCTGCGAGGTTTTCATCCTTGCGTTCAAGGCTCGCTTCTCTTTTGTTTAATGCATCATCCTTGCGATCCAAATTTTCTTCTCTCTGCAACAACCGATTTTCTTGTTTTTGAAGTTCCAATCGGCGTTCCCGAATATCAGATTCTGTCTCAGTACGCAATTTATGATTCTCGTCTTTCGCTTCCAATAAAGCTTCTTTTTTCAGCGCTTCTGCTTCTCTCTTCGCATCTTCAACAATTTGCTCCGCAGAATTTTTCGCACCTGCTATATCGGAATCGTTTTGTTTTTTAAGAACAAAATAACCAACAACTACACCGACGATGATACCAAGCAAAGCGAAGATGATCTCAGAAATTCCCATTCGAACACCTCCTCTTGCTATTCTTTTTCTACTTTTTCAAAAAATGAATTAACGTAAACTATTATAATGCATCAATCGTTTTAAAATGCGTCACCGCACTAGTTAGACGCGTAGATACAACTTAATTGTATAGTTGGTACCAAGAAGTGTCAACCCATGGAAGCCCTAAGAAAAGCGAAGGCGCCCGTTTGGTTCCGACAAGCGCTGGAGGGCTTGTGGGTGCCGGCGGTTTTTGCCGGCGGCAGCAAGTCCGAAGCGACTCGAGGAACCGGGCGCCGAAGTCTGGACACCTAGAAAAGCGAAGGCGCCCGTTTGGTTCCGACAAGCGCTGGAGGGCTTGTGGGTGCCGGCGGTTTTTGCCGGCGGCAGCAAGTTCTAAGCGTCTCGAGGAACCGGGCGCCGTAGTCTGGACACCTAGAAAAGCGAAGGCGCCCGGTTGGTTCCGACAAGCGCTGGTGGACTTGTGGGTGCCGGCGGTTTTTGCCGGCGGCAACAATTCCGAAGCGTCTTAAACCCGCATAGAAAAGCCGCCAAACAATCGCTTGGCGGCCTTCCTCAAGATATATAGTTCCGTTCTTATTCTTCGTCAATCAACAGATTGAATTCTTCCGGTTCTTCTTTACCTGCTGCAATTGTATACGTAGCTGCAGCCATGCCCAAAGATTCACGGACTTTGTTCGAAATTTCATTGCGTAATTCCGGATTTGCCAACAAGAATTGCTTCGCGTTTTCACGGCCTTGACCAATGCGTTCTTCTTTATACGAATACCATGAACCGCTCTTCTGGATGATTTCCAGATCTGAACCGATATCAACGATTTCACCTTCGCGGGAAATCCCTTTTCCGTACATGATATCCACTTCAGCCGTACGGAACGGTGGAGCAACTTTGTTTTTCACAATTTTAATCTTCGTTCTGTTACCGATAATGTCATTACCTGATTTCAATGCTTCTGCACGTCTCACTTCCATGCGGACAGAAGAATAGAATTTCAATGCACGTCCACCTGGAGTCGTTTCAGGATTCCCAAACATAACACCGATTTTCTCGCGAATCTGGTTGATGAAAATAACAATCGTATTCGATTTGTTGATAACACCGGATAATTTACGTAGAGCTTGAGACATCAAACGTGCTTGCAAGCCCATATGAGAATCGCCCATTTCGCCTTCGATTTCAGCTTTTGGCACAAGTGCCGCAACCGAGTCAATGACAACGATATCAACCGCGCCGCTTCGTACAAGTGCTTCAGCGATTTCAAGCGCTTGCTCACCTGTATCAGGCTGTGATAGCAATAATTCGTCAATGTTTACGCCAAGATTTTTAGCGTATACAGGATCAAGTGCGTGCTCAGCATCGATAAATGCCGCTGTTCCGCCTGCCGCTTGCGCTTCTGCGATTGCATGAAGTGAAACAGTCGTTTTACCTGAACTTTCAGGACCATAAATTTCGATAACCCGGCCACGCGGGTATCCGCCTATTCCCAGCGCAGTATCAAGTGCCAATGAACCACTTGAAACCGATGATACGTTACGGTCGCTTTTCTCGCCCAATTTCATGACCGAACCTTTACCAAACTGCTTTTCTATACTTTTTAACGCCATACTTCGTTGGCAGCCAGAATGTCTTTCCTGTGAGCCTGAAGCTTCTCCGCCATACTCAACAGCGCGGCGTTCTTTCGAGTCGTCGAGGCGGTCGCTATACCT
>JBFEIJ010000058.1:0-17830 GCA_041553775.1 Planococcus sp. (in: firmicutes) | reverse complement strand
TGAGTACGAAACAGCGAAGAAAGAAATGCCGGATGTTGGCAGCCGCGTTGGCACGCCAGATGGCGACGGCCGTGTCGTCAGCATGAATATTTTGGAACGCGTATTGAAAGTTCGTTTGGCTGAGCAAGAACAGACACTTGAATATGCATTAAGTGAGATAATGGACCAAGGAACGAGAGCGTGAGGTGGTTTAAGTGAAAGATAAGAATTTTTTAGATACAGTCATGGAATTCGAGCAGCAATTGGAATCGATGCAAGAGCAGTTCCGGGAGTTGAAATCGGTCGTGGCACATACGATGGAAGAGCATCATGCGTTGCAACTGGAAAATCACCACCTGCGCGCCCGTTTAGATGAACTCCATCAGGCGGTGCCGGAAGCGGTGGTAGATCCGGTGAAGTTGAAAAAAGCAGTGATGGATATTGGCGAAGGCTATGATAACCTAGCCCGCTTGTATCATGAAGGCTACCATGTCTGCAATGTGCATTTCGGCAGTTCGAGAAAAGGCGACGATTGCCTGTTTTGTTTATCTTTTTTAAACAAGCAAAATTAAAACCTGATTTGCATCAAGCAATCAGGTTGACCAATATGAAAGGCTTCCGACACCTTATGTGGCGGCAGCCTTTTGTTATGTAAGAGGAGTTGGACAGATGTTAGTGGACGACGAAAGGCTCGATTATTTATTAGCGGAAGACTTGCGGATCATTCAAAGTCCATCCGTATTTTCCTTTTCACTGGATGCGGTATTATTGGCGCGCTTTGCGTATGTACCATTAAAGCGCGGTAAAATCGTGGATTTGTGTACCGGTAATGGCGCAATTCCGCTGTTTCTCAGTGCCCGTACGGAAATGCCGATTATCGGAGTTGAGCTGCAAGAGCGTCTTGCCAATATGGCGAAGCGCAGCATCAGCTATAATGAATTGGAACACCGCATTGAAATCATCCAGGGCGATGTCAAAGAAATTCCGGCACAGCTCGGCATTGAAAAATTCGATGTGGTGACCTGCAACCCTCCGTATTTTCCTGCCCATGAAATGAGCGACAAAAACATCAGTGAGCATATGGCAATTGCTCGTCATGAATTGCATTTAACATTGGATGAATCCGTTGCTGCCGCAAGCAAGTTGCTGAAACAAGGAGGCAAAGCGGCATTTGTCCACCGGGCAGGCCGCCTCATTGATATCATCACGGTAATGCGCGCGAACCGACTTGAGCCGAAACGTGTGCGACTGGTGTATCCGAAAGCTGGAAAAGAAGCCAATACGCTATTGATCGAAGGTATCAAAGACGGTAAACCGGATTTGAAAATCTTGCCGCCGTTGATTGTATATGGGACTGATGGGGAATATACAGAAGAAGTGAGAGCGTTGTTATATGGCGACCGGTAAGCATTATTTTTACGTGCTTGAATGCAGCGACGGTTCTTATTACGCTGGGTATACGAACGATTTGGAAAAGCGCCTAGAAGCGCATAATGCAGGGAAAGGCGCAAAATATACACGAGCAAGAGGACCATCTATGTTGATTTACCAAGAGCAGTTTGATACGAAGCCTGAAGCCATGAAAGCGGAATACGCCTTCAAGCAATTGTCGAAACCAAAAAAAATCCGCTATATCGCGGACAGCAAGGAGGACGGCAAATGAAGTCCCAAAAAAGTTTTCAAGAAGAACAAGCAACGCTGTATCTCGTGGCGACGCCGATTGGCAACCTCGAAGACATGACTGTACGCGCGATTCGGATTTTAAACGAAGTCGCTGTCATTGCAGCGGAAGATACACGCAATACGAAAAACCTCTGCAATTATTTCGATATCCAGACCAAGCTTGTCAGCTACCACGAACACAACCAAGAAAGCGGCGGCTATAAAATCTTGTCGTATTTGCGGGAAGGGAAGTCGGTAGCGTTGGTTAGTGATGCCGGCATGCCGTGCATTTCAGACCCGGGGGAAGATATTGTCAAACGTGTGCTTGAAGAAGAGTATCCGGTCGTGCCAGTGCCAGGCGCCAACGCTGCGCTTAGCGCATTAATCGCATCCGGCATTGCACCTCAGCCGTTTTTGTTTTATGGATTTTTGTCCCGCGGCAAAAAAGACCGCTTAACTGAATTAGAGGCATTGAATCAAAAACAAGAAACTCTTTTGTTTTATGAAGCACCGCATCGCTTAAAAGACAGTTTGAAGAGCATGCAAAAAGCATTCGGCGATGAACGGCGAATCGTTCTTGCACGTGAAGTGACCAAGAAATTTGAAGAATTTCTACGCGGCACGATCGGGGAAGCGGTGGAATGGGCTGATGCAAATACAGTCCGCGGTGAGTTTTGTGTCGTTGTTGAAGGCAACGCGACGCCGGATGCAGTGGAAACCGAAAAATGGTGGACCCATTTGCCGATTGCGGAACATGTTGCTGAAGTAATGGAGAAAAAGGATGTCTCGTCAAAAGAAGCGATCAAAGAAGTGTCAGTAGAGCGCGGCCTTGCCAAACGGGAAGTTTACCAAGCCTATCATATATAAAAAACCCGGAGTGCGTTGGCACTCCGGGTTTTATACTATTGAGAAAGGGGGAACAACCGTATTTTCCGAAGCTTATCGCACGCTTTCCGTGGGGCGGGAATCGAGCCTCCTCGTCGCAAGCTCCTGCGGGGTCTCTCAAACCCGCTGCTCCCACAGGAGTCGAGCAAACGCTTCTACAAATACTAAGATAGTTCTCTTGTTTCTTGAACTAGTCATAATATCTAACTATATAAGATATAATAGTTCATTAACTTATTCAACACTCTACAAAAAACCCGGAGTGCGCTGGCACTCCGGGTTTTTATACTGCTAATTAAGCTTTATTTTTTCAAGTTGCCTTGAATTTCTTTGACAAGCATTTCTGCGCCTTCAGAGCTTAAAATCAGTTTCCCGCCTACAAGTTGCATGTTTTCATCTGACACTTCGCCAGTAACTGCACAAGTCATATTCGGCAAATATTTTTTCAAGATAATTTTATCGTCGTCTACATAAATCTCCAAAGCGTCTTTTTCAGCAATTCCTAACGTGCGTCGTAGTTCAATTGGAATTACCACTCGTCCTAGCTCGTCTACTTTACGTACAATACCTGTTGATTTCATATCATTCTCTCCCCTCAAATTTTCCGGTTGTATTCGTCAAAATTCGACAATTACCACTTCTTGTAATAAAGCATACCAAGTAATGGCAATTCGGTCAATGAAAAACTATCGAATAAATAATAAAAATTAAGAAAATGCAACGAAAAAGTAATAAAATAGCATATTTACATCCAATTATTTCAATAAAAATAAAATTATTCTTTAATTAGTTAAAAATAAAATTATTTAAATTATCAGATTTTGTCGAATTTGAATTCCGATATGAATGATTGTACAAAATTGGCTTGTTCGTTAAAATAAGAACTATACAAAAAAACTGGAGGAATTTTTCGTGACTGCTAAAAACAACACTTATTATTTAACGACCCCGATTTATTATCCAAGCGGAAAATTCCATATCGGAACGGCTTATACAACTGTCGCTTCTGATGCGATGGCTCGCTATAAACGCTTGAAAGGCTTCGATGTCCGATTTTTGACAGGAATGGACGAACATGGGCAGAAAATTGAGGAAAAAGCGCAAGAAGCTGGAAAAGCGCCTCAGGCTTACGTAGACGAAATGGCGGAAGCTGCGAAAAAAGTATGGGAAGTCATGGATATCAGCTACGACGACTTTATCCGTACGACAGAGGAGCGTCACAAAAAGAGCGTCGAGAAAATATTCCAGACGTTTTTGGACAATGGCGACATTTATAAAGGCGAATACGAAGGTTGGTATTGTACGCCATGCGAGTCTTTTTATACAGAAGGTCAACTTGTTGATGGCAAATGTCCGGACTGTGGACGTCCCGTCAATAAAGTGAAAGAAGAATCGTATTTCTTCAATATGAAGAAGTATGCAGATCGCTTGTTGGATTATTATGAAAATCATGTGGAATTTATCGAGCCGGAATCACGTAAAAATGAAATGATCAATAATTTCATCAAACCGGGTCTTGAAGACTTATCGGTATCTCGTACATCGTTTGACTGGGGCATCCCGGTTCCTGGAGATCCGAAGCATGTTATTTACGTATGGGTGGATGCATTGTCGAATTATATAACGGCACTCGGTTATGGTTCTGATGATGATTCGCTCTTCAATAAATACTGGCCGGCAGATGTTCATGTCGTCGGCAAAGATATTGTGCGTTTCCACACAATCTATTGGCCGATCTTCTTGATGGCGCTCGAATTGCCATTGCCGAAGAAAATTTTTGCTCACGGCTTTATCATGATGAAGGACGGCAAAATGTCGAAATCAAAAGGCAATGTTGTTTACCCTGAAATGTTAGTGGAGCGCTACGGCTTGGATGCAACGCGTTATTTCTTATTGCGTGAACTGCCATTCGGATCAGACGGCGTATTCTCACCGGAATCATTTGTAGAACGCACAAACTACGATTTAGCGAATGATCTTGGAAACTTATTGAACCGTACCGTTTCGATGATCAATAAATACTTTGACGGCGAGGTTCCGCAAATTAAAGGACATGTGACCGAATTTGACGCAACGCTCCAACAAGTGGCGAAACGCACGGTCGAAGTCTATGAAGAGCATATGGAGAAGATGCAGTTTAGCATCGTATTGAGCGAAGTCTGGACATTGATTTCGCGCACCAATAAATATATAGATGAAACTCAGCCATGGGTGTTGGCGAAAGATGAAAATTCGAAAGAAGAATTGGCATCGGCAATGGCCCATTTAGCTGAAAGCTTACGGATGGCAGCGGTTATGCTGCAGCCATTCTTGCCGAATGCACCAAAGCAAATTGTGGAACAGCTTGGTTTGACTCAAGATGCTTTAGCATGGGAGACGTTAGAGCAATTCGGTTATATTTCAGAAGGCGTCAAAGTTGTAGCTAAAGGAACACCGATTTTCCCGCGTCTTGAAGTAGAGCCGGAAGTAGCTTATATTCGCGATCAAATGCGCGGTGATACAGCGCCCGTCGAAGAAGAGCCGAAAGTGGAAGAGTTGCCGGCGCAAGAGCCGGAAATCACCATAGATGATTTTATGAAAGTGGACCTTCGCGCAGCAACGGTTATTGCTTGCGAACCCGTGCCAAAAACATCGAAATTGCTGAAATTACAAGTGGATATGGGCTACGAACAGCGTCAAGTCATATCAGGAATAGCTGAGCATTATAAGCCGGATGAACTAGTTGGGAAAAAAGTAGTGGTAGTCGCTAACCTGAAACCAGTGAAGTTGCGCGGTGAATTATCTCAAGGTATGATTTTAGCCGGTGAAAAAGACGGATTCTTAACACTTACGGCCGTTGATGAAAAACTGCCGAACGGTGCAAAAATAAAATAAAAAATGAAAAAGCCGTTCTCCTTTTTATTGGGAGAGCGGCTTTTGATTTGGGTTTTATTAGGCGATAATAAGCCTTATGACACACAATAAATGTGATTTGTTATACAAATGTAATGTTCGTGTGAAGAAAGACACGGAAAAAACAATTAAAATTAGGTTTAATGTGAGGAGAATGCTTTATGTTCATTGATACCCATGTACATTTAAATGCTGACCAATACGATGATGATTTACAAGAAGTCATCGATCGCGCGTTGGAAAGCAATGTTACAAAAATGATCGTCATTGGTTTTGATCGTAAAACGATCAAGCGAGCGATTGCGCTTGCTGACCAATACGATTTTATATACGCAGTGGTCGGTTGGCATCCCGTTGACGCCATCGATTGCACCGAAGAAGATTTGCGTTGGATTGAAGAGTTGGCGGCACACGAAAAAGTTGTTGGCATCGGAGAAACCGGCCTGGATTATCACTGGGATAAATCACCGAAAGACGTCCAACAAGAAGTGTTCCGCAAGCAGATTCATCTGGCGAAAAAAGTGAAGTTGCCGATTATTATCCACAACCGAGAAGCGACGGAAGATGTGCTTCGCATATTGAAAGAAGAAGGCGCGGAGGAAGTCGGTGGCGTGATGCATTGTTTCGGCGGCAGCGTAGAAACTGCGCGTGAAAGCATTGCAATGAATTTCATGATCTCTCTTGGAGGGCCGGTGACATTCAAAAATGCGAAAAAGCCAAAAGAAGTGGCGGAAGCCATTTCGTTGGAGCATCTTTTGATTGAAACAGACGCCCCGTATCTGGCGCCGCACCCGTATCGCGGAAAACGCAATGAACCATCTTATGTTCCACTTGTCGCGGAAGAAATTGCCCGACTGAAAGGCATTTCAATAGAAGAAGTGGCAAACGCCACCACTAAAAATGCCGAACAGTTTTTCAAGCTAACATAAAACCAGCCCGACGACGTTGAATCGTTTGGTTTGACGTCTTGGATTCGGGTCTTTATAATCACTCAAGTGAAAGAGGAGGAGTTATTTTTGACGAAGTTATCATTTAATGGAAAGTCTGGAAATGCGTTGAAGGGTAAATCGATTCTTGTCGCCATCGCTACAGTTTTGATGTTTGCAGCTGTTTTAACGTTTGCCGTATACGAGGGAACGAAAAATACCGTAACCATCACAGCTAATGGTGAAATGACAAAAGTGAAAACCCACGCAGAAACAGTAGGGGCTTTCTTGAAAGAGCAGGAAATCAAAATTTCCGAACATGATTATTTAAGCCATACCGCCGATACGGCGATTGACAATGATATAGCGCTTGAATTTGAACAGGCAATGGAATACACGGTGAATGTCGATGGGCAAAAAACTGCGGCATGGACAACAAACAATACTGTGAGAGAAGTTCTGAAAAAAGCAGCTATTGAAATTACTGAGCACGACAAAGTATCACCTGGATTAGATGAGAAAATAGATGCGGATACAGCTGTTTCTGTAGAAAGAGCTTTCGAGGTTACAATCCTTGATGGTTTAGAAAAGAAAAAAGCATGGTCCACTTCGACTACGGTCGCTGACTTTTTAAAGCAAAACAAGATTTCTTTAAGCGAACTTGATCGAGTTGAAAACGGGATGGATGAAATGGTCCTTCCAAACTCAGAAGTTAAAGTTGTTCGTGTAGAAAAGGTCACCGATGTAGTTGAGGATTCTGTAAAGTTTGCTGTTGAAACGAAGAAAGATTCTTCTATTCTTAAAGGCAAAGAGAAAATCGTCCAAGAAGGTAAAAATGGCGTCGTTGCAAAAACGTATGAAGTCATCAAAGAAAACGGCAAAGAAGTAAAACGTGAGCTTAAGAGTGAAAAAGTAGTGAAAGAACCGAAAAAACAACTGACAGCTGTTGGTACAAAAGTAATCGTTGCAAGTGTATCGCGTGGGGTGAAGTCAAAAGCGAAAGCACCAACGCCAAAAGCGACTGCACCTAAAACCGCTTCATCAAAAGCGCCTGCACCGCAACAAGCTTCAGTGAAAGCACCAGCGGAACCAGCGGGTAGAACATTGATCGTTTCTGCAACGGCTTATACTGCTAGCTGCACAGGATGCTCAGGCATTACAGCTACAGGCATTAACTTGATCGCGAATCCTGGATTAAAAGTGATCGCTGTAGACCCGAACGTCATCCCACTAGGCTCTAAAGTATATGTGGAAGGCTATGGCTATGCTGTTGCCGGAGACACAGGCGGCGCAATCAAAGGCAATAAAATTGATTTATTCATGCCTAAACGATCTTCCGCACTCGCTTTCGGACGCCAACAAGTTAAAGTAACAATTTTAAACTGATCCGAAATGCTAAAGGCTTTCCTAGGGGCTCCCTGGGAAAGCCTTTTACATGTTTGGCGGCACAAGTGTAGAATAGAAGAAAACTTCAGCACAAAACCTCTTGTCGCTAAGTGCGACTCCGGGGCGAAACACGATGCTTGAAATGAGGAGTACGGATGAAAATAAAAGAAATTATTGTAGTGGAAGGTAAAGACGATACGGTAGCTGTTAAACGAGCTGTAACAGCTGATACTATTGAGACGAATGGTTCTGCCATTTCAAAATCAACGCTTGAACAAATAGCGCATGCTCAGAAAAAACGGGGAGTCATCGTTTTTACCGATCCGGATTATCCGGGCAGACGAATACGTGCTATCATTGAAGAACATGTGCCGACTGTCAAACATGCATTTTTAGCGAAAGAAAAGACCATCGCCAAAAATGGCAAAGGCCTCGGCATTGAGCATGCAGCAGATGAGGACATCCGTGAAGCGCTGTCAGCGGTTTATACACCATTCCAAAACGGAGAAGCGCCAGAAATCACCATGGAAGATTTGATTGATGCGGCGCTAGTTGCAAATCCGCGTGCAAAAATGCGGAGAACCCGGCTTGGAGAATTACTGCAAATTGGCTACACGAATGGCAAACAGCTGCAAAAAAGACTTTACATGTTCGGCATCACGAAACAGCAATTCATCGAAGCGGTAATTGCTTTAAACCAGGAGGAACACAAATGAACAAAGATATAGCAACACCGATTCGCACCCAGCAAATCATGGCCAAGCATGGCTTGACGGTTAAAAAAAGCTTAGGTCAAAACTTTTTGATCGACCCGAACATCTTGCGTAAAATCGTCGGCAAAGCAGAATTGACGAAAGAATCCGCTGCCATTGAAATTGGTCCGGGTATCGGCGCGTTAACGGAACATTTGGCGCGCACCGCAGGAAAAGTATTGGCGTTTGAAATTGACCAGCGTCTTTTGCCGGTGCTAGAAGATACGTTATCGCCTTACGATAACATCTCCATCATCCACTCAGACATCCTCAAAGCCGATGTAGAAGCGGCTATTGAGAAAGAACTTGCAGGCTATAAAGACATCGTGGTAGTGGCGAATCTGCCGTATTACGTGACCACACCGATCATAATGAAATTATTATTGGAAAAATTGCCGATTCGCGGATTAGTAGTGATGTTGCAAAAAGAAGTTGCTGAGCGCATCACGGCAAAACCGGGAACAAAAGCATACGGTTCCCTGTCGATAGCGATTCAATATTACACCGATGCTGAAATGGCGCTGACTGTGCCGAAGACCGTATTCATGCCTCAGCCAAATGTGGACTCTGCGGTCATCCGAATGAACAAGCTTCCAGAGCCGCGTGTAAAAGTCATTGATGAAGATTTTTTCTTCACCGTTACACGAGGGTCATTTGTGCAGCGACGCAAAACCATTTTAAACAATTTGCAGAGCGCAATGCCGAATGGCAAAGAGAAGAAAGAGTCTATTTTAGAAGCGCTAGAAGCGGCAGGAATTGAGCCGGCACGACGCGGTGAAACCTTATCCATCGAAGAGTTTGGACTGTTAGCGGATAAATTGTACCCTTATTTCGCACAATAAGGGAGAATCTGTTACAAAAATGGCACATATCGACCGTTTTCCAAGGTATTTCGAATAAAAAAATATTGACATTATCAGTAGAACGCTGATAAAATAAGAAATTTGCTTGACTAAAGTATCGAAATCTGTTAAAGTTTGTCTATAGTGAGGTGTAGACAAATGCCCAAAACTTTGGCGGATATTAAAAAGTCGTTGGACCTGCATTTAGGAAAGCGATTACTTTTGAAGGCAAACGGAGGACGCAAGAAAACGGTCGAACGCGCCGGAATCCTGCGCGAAACGTACCACTCCGTGTTCGTAATTGAGCTTGATCAAGATGAACATGCATTTGAACGCGTATCTTATAGTTACGCAGACATCTTAACGGAAGCAGTAGAAATTACTGTGTATGAAGGAACAGAAGACGCACTCGTTGTTAAATAATGAACTATATCCATAATCTTATGTGAAAACTCATTGCCTGTTGCGCTCAACAGACGATGAGTTTTTTTGTTTATTTGTCCCAGTTCTCCTCAAGTGGGCACGGTGTGTTAAAATAGTTTTCATTAGACTATAAAAGGAGGCAGTGGGATGCTCTACGTAAAGGCACCTGCCAAAATCAATTTAACGCTCGACGTATTATACAAGCGGCCCGACAATTACCATGAAATCGAAATGATCATGACGACCGTCGATTTGGCTGACCGAATCGGCTTGAAAGCGACAGAAAGCGGTATACATATTGAATCAGCTGACCGTTTTGTCCCGAGTGACTCACGCAATTTAGCGTATCAGGCGGCAAAATTGCTGAAAGATACATTCAACATTAAATCAGGCGTCATCATTTCACTCGAAAAACAGATTCCGGTAGCAGCCGGGCTTGCGGGTGGAAGCAGCGACGCGGCTGCAACATTAAAAGGCTTAAACCAATTATGGCAATTAAACTTATCATTGGATGAGTTGGCTGAATTGGGGGCTAAAATCGGTTCGGATGTGTCTTTTTGTGTTTATGGAGGCACCGCATTAGCGAAAGGTCGCGGTGAAATCATCGAGCACCTTCCTGCGCCGCCGCATTGCTGGGTCGTTTTAGCAAAACCGACGATCGGCGTTTCAACAGCTGATGTATATGGCGCATTTGACGCCAACAAAGCTCATCACCCGGAGACGGAAAAAATGATTGAAGCGCTCGAACAAGGTGATTATCAAGGGATGTGTGATCATTTGGGCAATGCACTTGAAAGTGTCACGCTCGACATGCATCCGGAAGTTGCCCAAATCAAAGAGCAAATGAAGAAATTCGGTGCAGATGCAGTATTGATGAGCGGCAGCGGCCCGACTGTATTCGGCTTAGTCCAGCAAGAAGCGCGAATCCCTCGTATCTATAATGGGCTGCGAGGTTTCTGCGGCGAAGTTTATGTTGTACGCTTGATCGGAGAACGGGATACACTTGCCTAAAGACGTACATTTATGGTAAGTTTTCTATAAATTATTCGTGTTTAGGAGAGTGTAAAATGAAGTGGAAGCGCAGTGAACGGTTAGTTGATATGACACATTACCTTTTGGACCGCCCACATAAGCTCATCCCGCTGACTTATTTTTCAGACCTTTACGATTCTGCCAAGTCCTCTATTAGCGAGGATTTGGGCATCATTAAAGAAACGTTTGAAGAACGGGGAATCGGCTTGTTGATGACAGTGCCGGGAGCAGCAGGCGGCGTTAAATACGTACCGAAGCTCCATGCAGATGAAGTCAAAGGCATTATGGCTGAATTGATCGAAGAACTGAGTCATTCCGATCGGTTATTGCCTGGCGGTTATCTTTATATGACCGATGTTTTAGGCAACCCTGGCATCATGAACCGTGTCGGCAAAGTATTTGCATCGGCATTTGCTGAAGAAAAAATCGATGTCATCATGACGGTCGCTACGAAGGGCATTCCGATTGCGCACGCGATTGCTCGTCATTTGAATGTCCCGGTTGTTATCGTCCGCAGAGACAGCAAGGTGACAGAAGGATCGACCGTCAGCATCAACTACGTATCGGGCTCTTCTCGCCGCATCCAGACAATGGTATTGTCCAAACGCAGCATGAAAAGCGGTCAACGCGTGTTGATCACCGATGACTTTATGAAAGTCGGCGGTACGATGAACGGCATGAAAAACTTGCTAGAAGAGTTCGATTGTACCTTAGCTGGCGTAGCAGTGCTTGTCGAAGCTCAGCATTCGGATGAACAGCTTGTAGAAAAATACTTATCACTGGTGAAATTGCATGAAGTCAGCGAAAAAGAGCGGACCATCGCATTGGAAGAAGGAAACTATTTTACTAATGGAGGTTTTTGATATGAAATTTGTAGCAACGGATAAAGCAGCAGCTGCGATTGGACCTTATTCGCAAGGCGTTATTGCAGGAAATCTATTTTATAGCTCAGGCCAGATTCCATTGACGCCGTCTGGGGAAATGGTTGAAGGCACAATCAGCGAACAAGCTCATCAAGTCTTTGCCAATTTGCAGGCAGTATTAGCTGAAGCCGGTTCATCGCTTGAGCAAGTCGTAAAGACAACTGTTTTTATTAAAGACATGAACGATTTTGCCGAATTGAATGAAGTGTATGCATCTTATTTCGGCAGTCACAAGCCCGCGCGTTCCACTGTAGAAGTGGCGCGTTTGCCAAAAGACGCTAAAGTTGAAATCGAAGTCATCGCATTGACTGAAAAGTAAATTCCCTATTATAAATCAAGCTGTCGAGATTTTTCGATAGCTTTTTTCTTTCATTTTTTCCTAAAATCTCCGTTGTTTTGCTCCATACCACCCAAAATCAGTACGCAACTCCCAATTAATTAATTTTTCTAATAAATAATGTAATTTTAAAAGGAGTTTAGTCCTTAGAGGCGAATAAGATAATTAGCACTAAAAAAGCATCTTAGATGAGAGGTGGTGAGAAAATGGAAGTAACTGATGTCAGGCTTCGTCGGGTCCAAACCGACGGCCGCATGCGGGCAATCGCTTCCATCACGCTCGACAACGAGTTCGTCGTGCATGATATACGCGTAATTGACGGCAATGAAGGACTTTTTGTCGCCATGCCGAGTAAACGCACGCCGGACGGAGAATTCCGGGATATTGCACACCCGATCAATTCGGGGACCCGCAATAAATTGCAGGAAGCCATTTTGGCTGCATACGAACAAAGTGAAAACGAGCCGATTTTTGAAGAAGCCGGCGTATAAGTGTTAGACCTCAGGAGCCTTCTGTCATTAGAATAGGCTCTTTTTTTATTGGACAGCTTTTTGTCATCGTATTGTCATGCCTTGAAACCTTGAAAAATCAAGGTTTTTCCGCTATAGTCAAGAAGGAAATAGTGACAAGATCTACTATAGAGAGAAAATAGATAATATATTTACTTGAAGGAGGAGTATCCAGATGACCAATACATATGCAGTGATTTTAGCAGCAGGGCAAGGCACGCGCATGAAATCGAAGCTTTATAAAGTGCTTCACCCTGTTTGCGGCATGCCGATGGTGGAGCATGTAGCGAATAATGTCAGCCGGTTGGGCGTAGAAAAAATCGTCACAATCGTTGGCCACGGCGCAGAAAAAGTGCAGGAACAGCTTGGCGCAAAAAGCGAATATGCGCTTCAAGAAGAGCAGCTTGGAACAGCGCATGCTGTCCAACAAGCGACTCCATTGATTGAAGGATTGCCAGGAACGACATTGGTTGTTTGTGGGGACACTCCATTAATCCGTACGGAAACGATGGAATACTTGCTTGCGCATCACAAGGAGCAAGGAGCGAAGGCAACGATTTTAACGGCGATTGCAGACAATCCGACAGGCTACGGCCGCATCATCCGCGATGAAACGGGCGGCGTCGCAAAAATCGTTGAACAAAAAGATGCTTCTGCTGAAGAGCAGCAAGTGAAAGAGATCAACACAGGTACGTATTGCTTTGATAACGAAGCGTTGTTCGAGGCGCTGAAATTGGTCTCGAACGATAACTCCCAAGGCGAATATTATTTGCCGGATGTGATTGAAATTCTTCAGAAACAAGGCGAAGTGGTTGCTGCTTACGCAACAGACAGCTTTGATGAAACACTTGGCGTTAACGATCGTGTCGCTTTAAGTGAAGCGGAACGTTTTATGCGTGCACGCATTGCTGAAAAGCATATGAGAAACGGGGTATCGATCATCGACCCTACAACCGCTTATATCGGTGCTGAAGTGGAAATCGGCCGCGACACGGTGCTCCAGCCGAATGTCATTCTTGAAGGACAAACCGTTATCGGGGAAGATTGCTTCATTTCTTCAGGTTCTACGATTTCAAACAGCACAATCGGCGACCGCACGAGCATCCGTTCATCGCATGTGTACGATAGCTCGGTCGGACAAGACGTGGCAGTAGGACCGTTTGCGCATTTGCGTCCGGAATCGGATCTTGGCGATAAAGTGAAAATCGGCAATTTTGTCGAAGTGAAAAAAGCGACACTTGGTACGAACAGCAAAGTCTCCCACTTGAGCTATATCGGAGACGCGCAAGTCGGCGCCAACGTCAATATCGGCTGTGGCACGATTACAGTCAATTACGACGGTAAAAATAAATTCCTCACTACTATTGAAGATGACTCGTTTATCGGCTGCAACTCGAATTTGATTGCGCCAGTAACAGTAGGCAAAGGCTCTTATGTCGCTGCAGGGTCTACGATTTCCAAGGATGTGCCAAGCGACGCGCTTGCCATCGCACGTGCACGCCAGGAAAACAAAGAAGGCTATGTAAACAAACTACACCTTAAAAAATAGGAGGCTACACACAAAATGAGTTATCAAATCAATCCAGCAACTACGAAAATGAAAATTTTTGCATTGAATTCCAACCAGGAACTAGCAGAGGAAATTGCCCAAGAAGTCGGCTTGCCGCTTGGAAAAAGCTCGGTAACCCATTTCAGCGATGGCGAAATCCAGATCAATATCGAAGAAAGCATCCGCGGCTATGACGTTTTTATCGTTCAATCGACTTCACAGCCAGTCAATGAAAACTTGATGGAGCTTTTGATCATGGTAGATGCTGTTAAACGCGCATCTGCACGGACTGTAAACGTAGTAATGCCTTATTACGGCTATGCCCGTCAAGACCGCAAAGCGCGTTCACGCGAACCGATCACTGCAAAACTTGTAGCAAACTTGTTGGAAACTGCGGGCGCTACTCGCGTCATTGCACTGGATCTTCATGCACCGCAAATTCAAGGGTTCTTTGATATCTTGATTGACCATTTGTTAGCCGTTCCTCTTATTTCGGATTACTTCTTGAAAGAAAGCGGCATTGACCTTGCGAACGTCATTGTCGTATCGCCGGATCATGGTGGCGTGACGCGCGCGCGCAAAATGGCAGACCGCTTGAAAGCACCGATTGCGATTATCGACAAACGCCGTCCGCGTCCGAACGTGGCAGAAGTGATGAACATCGTCGGAAATGTTGAAGGCAAAACGGCCATCATCATTGATGACATCATTGATACAGCTGGTACGATTTCCATCGCAGCGAGTGCTTTGATTGAAAGCGGTGCGAAAGAAGTTTACGCATGCTGTACGCATCCGGTTCTATCAGGACCTGCCGTTCAACGCATCAACGATTCTGTCATCAAGGAATTGATCGTAACGAATTCGATTGCGTTGCCGGAAGAAAAACGTTCACCAAAAATCAAGCAGCTTTCGGTTGCGAAATTATTGGCGGAAACAATCGTCCGTGTACACGAGCAGAAATCAGTCAGCACGCTTTTCGATTGATAGTGGACTCGTACCCAAAACATTCAAAGGTTTGATTTTGTGAGTGAAGGGTATTCTATTGTTATGACCAACATGGTAATAGACTACTTACTAAACATGCACATTATAATTGGAGGATGAGAACATATGGGTACAAAAATGTCAGCACAAAAAAGAGAAAGCGGTACACCTCACTCAGCATTAACGGAACTTCGCGGAAAAGGCGATGTGCCGGGCGTAGTATACGGATACCAGACAGATACACTTTCGGTATCGGTATCTGAAATTGATTTGATCAAAACATTGCGTGAATCAGGACGTAACGGTGTCATCAATTTGGACGTAGACGGAAAAACTTTCAACGTCGTATTAAGTGACTTCCAGCGCGATGCGTTGAAAGGCAGCTTTGAACATGTCGACTTTTTAGCGGTTAACATGAGCGAAGAGCTTGAAGTAGCTGTAACGGTTCATACAACTGGTGAATCGGCTGGCGAAAAAGAAGGCGGCGTCGTTAACCATCCAAACCGTGAAGTTAATGTAAAAGTGAAGCCTTCGGATATTCCGGATTATCTTGATATTGATATTTCAGCACTTGAAATCGGCGATCATTTATCGGTCGGCGATATCCGCGATACCGTATCGTATGAAATTTTAGATGAAGATGACTTCTTATTGGTATCTGTAACAGCACCGACTGTTGAAGCAGAACCAGAAGAAGGCGAAGAAGTTGAAGCCGGTGATGTTGAAGTGGTCGGCGAAGACAAGTCTAACGAAACAGAAGAAGCATAAGCACACGCGCATCATTGAAAACAAGGGGCTGTCATCTGACAGTCCCTATTTTTCTGCTTCAAAGGGTCTTTGTGGTAAAATGATAAACAGTGAAAAAGCAAAGGAAGATTGACAATGAAATTAATTATCGGCTTAGGAAATCCCGGAAAAACCTATGAACAAACGCGCCATAATATCGGGTTCAAAGTCATCGATTATTTAGCGATGAAATGGAACGCTCCGCTCACACAGTCGAAATTCAAAGGCATGTATTCGGTTATTCACCGTCCTGAAGGCAAAGTGATGCTGTTAAAGCCGCTGACGTTCATGAACCTGTCCGGCGAAAGCGTCGGTGCCTTAATGGATTATTACAATATTCAACTAGAAGACATTGTCGTCATTTATGACGATTTGGATTTGCCGACAGGGCAATTGCGGCTGCGTCAAAAAGGCAGCGCTGGCGGCCATAATGGCATCAAGTCGCTGATTCAACATCTTGGCACGCAGCAATTCAATCGGATGCGCATCGGCATCAGTCGGCCGCCAAGCGGCATGAAAGTGCCGGATTACGTATTGGCGCGTTTTTCCGAGGCGGAAATTCCGGATATGGCGCAGGCAGTGGAAAAAAGTGCGGAAGCTTGTGAATTATGGCTGTCCAAACCTTATATAGAAGTCATGAACCAGTTTAACGGCTCATAAAATTGCTTTGGCGCAAACTGCGTCCAGAGCTTTTTGTGCTTTGCCGATTACTTGTATTTTGAAAGGAGGAGTCTTCATGGATCCAATATTGCAGGTGTTTTCAGAGGATTCTCATACACAGAAATTTATCGCGGATTTGCAGAGTGGCCAAGACCACCAGCTCATTTCCGGACTTTCCGGCAGTGCACGACCGGTCTTCTATCAAACAGTGTGGGCGAAAACACAAGCGCCGCTGTTGATTGTCACACCGAATTTATTGCACGCACAGCGCGTTTACGACGATCTGACGAAATTAATGGGCGAGGAGATGGTTCATCTTTATCCGGCGGATGAACTGATTGCGGCAGACGTCTCGTTTTCAGGGCCTGAATTGCGCGCCCACCGCATTGATACACTCGATCATATGAAGAACACTGGTAAAGGCATATACATTACACCGGTTGCGGGCATGCGCAAATTGATGCCGTCCCACGAACAATGGGCATCTTCAACCTTGCGTGTGAACGAAGGCGAAGAGCTTGATGCGGAAAAGTGGATGCTGAAACTTGTCGCTATGGGCTATTCCCGCACGCCAATGGTGACTACACCGGGAGAGTTTGCGTTGCGCGGCGGAATCCTCGATATTTACCCGTTGAATTTTGAACACCCGGTGCGCATTGAATTATTCGACACCGAAGTGGATTCGATTCGCCTGTTCTCCGCAGAAGACCAGCGTTCGCTCGAA
Source organism: Planococcus sp. (in: firmicutes) (assembly GCA_041553775.1). Taxonomy (GTDB): domain Bacteria; phylum Bacillota; class Bacilli; order Bacillales_A; family Planococcaceae; genus Planococcus. Next base: position 579 of record JBFEIJ010000058.1, on the reverse strand, counting down.
AAAATCAAGTCGTTGTGCATTTTACCTGCGGCTGAACTGGTGTTAACACAACCGCAGCGCTTGGAACTTGCCGACCGAATTGAAGAGCAACTCGCCAAGTCACTGAAAAAAATCAAAGCAGAGGATACAAAAGAAGCCCTATTGCTGCACATTCAGCATGATATCGCGATGCTGCGAGAAGGCAACGTGCCGGATCAACTAGCGAAATACGCCGCGCTTGTGGAAACACAATCGGCCTTTTTAGCGGATTATTTCCCTTCGGATGGTTTTATTTTCTTTGATGAGCTTGGACGCATCCAAGAAATGACCGAAACTTTGGAGCGCGAGGAAGGCGATTGGATCGTATCATTGCTTGAAGAAGGCAAATTTTTGCATGACTTGCGCTTGTCTTACACGTTCCGGGAAGTGTTGCAAAAAACCGAGCAGAAAGTGGCGTTCTTGTCGTTATTCGTTCGGACATTCCCGTCTGTTCAAATCAAAAAATCAATCGCGTTTTCGTGCAAGCCGATGCAATCGTTCCATGGCCAGATGAATTTATTGAAAGCTGAAGTGGAACGCTGGCAACTTGCGAAATTCCAG
>JBFEIJ010000057.1:0-17856 GCA_041553775.1 Planococcus sp. (in: firmicutes) | reverse complement strand
CTATGACCGGCTGACTCGAAAATCGCTTTTGTATTGTTGATGAATTCCCAGTCTTCATGCATATCAAACGCCCACACCATCGTGAAAATGGCTCCGCTCGTATTTCCTTTAGCCAAGGATTTGAACATCTCTTCTCGAAATAAACCGGATAGACGAAACGTTTCATCGCTAAAGCCGAAAAATGGGTGCAGCAGCTCCAGTGTCATGTGATTGTGCAGCAAAGGAAAGCCTGTCTGCTTTTCTAGCGCACGCCCAACCGTCATTTTTCCAGAGGCTTGTGGACCGAATATAATTACAAACTTCATTTTTCTCTCTCCCGCCATTCATCTTCAAGCATGCTGTATAAGAGCGAATCACGCCAGCCTTCATCCATTTTCAAGGCATCACGAATTTGACCTTCCCGATGCATGCCGATTTTCTCCAATAGTTTTTGAGACCCTATATTGTCCGGGGCACACGTTGCCTGAATACGGTGCAACCCTTTTTCTTCAAATCCAAATGCCAATAATAATTGCGCCACTTCGCTGCCGATGCCAATTGCCCAATAATCCGGATGAAGAATATAGCCGATTTCCCCGCATTTATTTAGGAAACTTTCGAACCAAAGCTCCCCTGCTCCAATCACTTTTTCCGTTTCCTTCAAAACGACCGCCCACACAAAGCGACTCTGCGGAAGCTCATGTGCATCTTTTAATACGTCTTGGACATATTCTCTCGTGTCTTCTAAACTATTGGGTCCCCAGGCTTGGAACTTCGTCACTTTATCCAGAGAGGCATAGCTATGGACCGCTTCCAAATCCCCCATATGCATTTCTCTTAAATAAATCCGTCCGTTCTCAAGTGTTGTCATCTTCAGCCCACCTTTGCATTCAGAATTATGATTATAGTTAATATATTTTAGCATAAGCGCTAAAACTATGGTTTAATATTGCTGCAGCGTTTACCAGTGATTAAAAAAAGCTGTCCGTCCTTTAGAGGAGTGGACAACTTCAATTGCTTACGTCTTCGACAATTCCATTTTATCACCGGCAGTCTTCCGGATGAACAACCCGCTGTAAACGAGGAGAGTTCCGGCAAACAAGATAATACCGATGTATACCGACATCATTGCCGGCATTAAAAATGCGCCGATGATAATTGTTGAACGCGCGATCAAATCCGCTCCGCTAAATGAGATACCCGAAAATGCGGAATACGAACCACGTTTATCGTCAGGTATCATGTTTGCTTGCTCAGCATTGCGTACGGGAGAATATATCAATTCTCCAATTGTCGCAATGAACGTAAAGCCAATCAGTACATACCACGTATCAGCTGACGTCATTACGATATAGCCGATGCTGTACAAGAACAAACCGAATAATAGAACATGGCGGCTTTTAAAGCGATTCGCTATTTTATTGACATAGAATGTGAAAAAAACGACCAACAACATATTTTGGATGTTTAAAATGCTCAACATTCGTACCCCGCCAATCTCGAAACCACCGAAGCTCATCGGATCGAACGAGTCAGCAAGACGGACGCCAATATAACTATTCAACGAAAACTCTGCAGCGAAAATGAACATCGATCCCGCTACGACTTTCGTAAACGGTGCATCTTGAAAAGCCATTTTATAACTTTGAAAAACATCCATAATGACATTTTCATGTGTTTTTCTGAGCAATTGCACTTTGTCATCTGTCAGCCATATCCAGTAAGCAATCGGCAAACAGCTTGAAGTGATTGTCAACAAAGCGAATAATTCGATTTGATGATTGACGTATAGCAATCCACCAAGCGCGGCCCCGATCGCCATTGAAAGATTCGTCAACCAATATTCCACCGTATAGACGGCTTTTCGGTTTTCCGGCGTTGTAGAATCGATAATGATTGCATGCATTGCCGGGCGACCAAGACTGCTCGTAACGATGAATATCGTGTAAGCAACCGCAAATAGCCAAATTAGTTTATTCACAGGCAATAAACTGAGCGTCATGATAAAAAACATGCCTGCACTTAACGCAGATGTTGTAAGGACGACTTTTTTCCGCTTGAAACGATCGGATATATAACCTCCGATTAAATTGATGAAAAAGCCGACTATGACGGTCAACATCAAGAATGTTCCTGCCCACACTTTGCCCATTTCCTCTGCGAAGAATAAAGCCATAAACGGCATGACTGCTGAAAAAACAGCCCGGTTAAAAAATGATGTCAGTAAACGTACTTTTATATTTTGTGGATATTCGCTCCAGCGCATCTTGCCACCCCTTCCTTGTTTAGTTATATTAAACTAGACAAAGACATTTAAAAACGGACATTTTCGTAAAAAATGTCTCCTTTTATGACAGGAGCGTATGTATGGATCGAATACTTTTAGCATTATGGCAACACATTCCTTCAGGAGAAATTAAAAAAGAAGAGATAACAGCTATTATCGGATTGAGCGCCAAACAAACGACCCGCTGTCTGCAGCGATGGGCTCAAGATGGATGGTTTACCTATACAGCGGGACGTGGTCGCGGCAAGCTTTCAACGTTGTTTTGGTTGAAAGATGTGGAAGACTGTTACATGGAGCGTGTTTTAGCGATCATTGACGAAGAACCTGTGGAAATCAGCAGCAAATACCTATTATACGACTGGTCTGATGCTGCAAAGCTGAATTTGCTTGAGCGTTTCAGAAGCAAATTCGGATATTCCCAAAATAGCGGAGAAACTGCAAAATTGATCATTCCCCGCAGATATAAATTGACGACGATGCATCCATTGGAAATGGCCGATGTCCACAGCGCAAGTTTTATTGCCACGGTTTTTAATCGCCTTGTAAGCGTTGACAGCACAGGCACTGTAAAGCCTGAACTTGCCCATAGTTGGGATCATACTTGGACGCATCTCCGTTTGTATATAAAAAAAGGCGTTAAATTTCATGATGGTTCGGCCCTTACAGCTGATGACGTGGCACATTGTTTGAATCGCATACGCTCATATCCCAACTTCACCGAGCTGTGGAAACCTGTAACTGCGATTACCGTTCCTGCCCCACTTGTAGTCGATTTGCATTTTCCGGAAGGCTGCAGCTATTGCCTGCACATGCTTGGCATGATGAACTCGAGTATTTTCAAAGAGAGCAAAGGCAATCTATAAGGTACAGGCAGCTTTTATCTCGATGACAGCCATGAATTGAAAACGGTATTGCGGGCTTTCGAAAATCATTACGGAGAACGTCCGCTGCTGGATGAAATTGAATTTGTCCAAGTCCCGAAAGACATCGATATTACATACCGATCGTCAGAGACTCAGGAAACCGAAAAGACATTCATGGTCGAAAGCGACTCGGGCGTTGGCGTAGTATTCATGAACAGTTTTCGCGACTCCCCCATTCGCCACAAAGATGTCAGGGATTACATTCACTATGCCATTGCGAAACACCGCCCAGCGATTAATGATGTGGACCGGCGCTTATTGCCAAACAATGAAGGGCTGTTAATCGGCTACGGTCAGAATCACTCTCAAAAAAGAATCTCTTTGCCGCATTTCGACAGACCACTCATCCTCAAGACAACAGGTTATCTCGCGGACATTTCTAATTGGCTGAAAACAATATTGGAAAAAGAGGGCGTGCCCGTTGAAATAATGTCGATACCGTTCGAGGAATATCTACATGACAATGCGCAAACTCAACAAGCGGACTTATTTATACACGGCGAAGTTTTTGAAATGAACCAAGACTTTTCCTTCTATTATTTTTTGATTAACGGTCTATCTCCGTTACTGCCAATCATGTCGCTTCATCATAAACTGAATCAGCTTTTGCAGAGCTATCGAACGACCCCATATAAAGACTGGCAAGCTTTGCATGCAACATTCGAAAGTGTCTTGGTTAAAGAATCACTCATGGTGCCTCTTTATTACGCCAAGCGGCAAATTCCCTTTTCAGCGGAACTGTCAAACGTTCTGTTATCGCATTTTGGCTATGTCGACTTTTCAACATTATGGGTGCGTCCGAAACTACATAACAAGCACACGTCTTAATCCTGACGATAAATGTAAAAAAGTTGTTCACCTAGTCATTTGACGACTACTTGAACAACTCTTATTTAAACCAATCTATTTTTGCTATAGTGATTTGGCGTTGTTGCTTCTACCGGTGCATACAAAGCGATCATCTCACGCAACAAGTCTGCGGTGGGGATCTCGTCAGTGAACTGCTCCATGATCCAACAATATTCATCTTTTACCAACTCAGCCATAGCTGCAGCAGCTTCTGCATGCAGGGCAGGCGTCATCCGTTCAAAAATCTGTTCCATTTGTCCAACAAGAAGGACCGGCAATGATCGTTTAAGCGTTTTAAGACCTAATTGCGCCCTGTTCGGCGCGTATCGATGAAGCAACACCCGTGCCAAATGCTCCGCAGCATTCGACAGCATTTTGACCGACCACATATCGTTATCACGCGCTGCAGCTTTTTTGTATTGAAACAAAAACCAAGCGACATCGGTCACATGGTCTTGAAATTCGTCGGCGCTCAACTCGAGACCTTGAGTATCAGTAAAAGCGGATAGCCTATCTTCCGGGTCGTAAAGGACTTTGAAAAAATCTTTTTTAGAAAAAGTATCCGCTGTTACAGTAAATAAATCAATATGAAGCAAATCATCGAATACCGCAATCAATTGCGGGGCGACGATAAAAATATCATCTTGAAAAATGACTGGACGATAAGCTTGCAGATGCGCTAGCCGACTTTTCTGAAACTCAGCTTTATCCGCAGTGTCCACGAGGCAATACAGGTCGATATCCGAATGCTCATCATATTCACCTCTACCCATTGATCCCTTAAGGAATACGGCTTTGACGCGACGATCTGCCTGCAAACTTTCCGTGATTTTATGTACAGCGATTTCCTGTGCTAGCATACTACACCTGCCTTTTGATTGTTATAGCCTGTCTATTTTTCTGCAGTTTCCAAATGCTTTGCGCAATTATACAACGTACAATCCCACTCGCCTCCGCAATGCTCTAACACGGTTATCGAAGTGTTCTGCATATCTGTTTTTTCAAAGCGTTCTGGCAACAGTCTACGAAGCGTAATGCCAATCAATCCGCCGTGGCTGATCACTAAAACTCGTTTTCCTTGAAACTCTTTGGCGATGTGTTCTAATGCTTCGACGCCGCGTTTTCCAACATCGGCCGTACTCTCCATGCCCAAATCCAACTGACGCCAATCGGCTCCCCATTTTTCCATGCGCTGTTCTTCAGTAGTGCCTTCGATTTCTCCACCGAACATTTCGCGAAGCCGTTCATCAAAAAATCGGATTGGCAAACCAAGTTTTTCCGAAATGATTTCTGCAGTCTCTTTAGCACGTGCCAAATCGCTGGATACGATTAAATCCCATGTTTCTTCGGTTGCTAATCGATTTCCTAATGCCATAGCTTGCTCTTTTCCCGTTTCATTCAATGAGACATTTGCACTTCCTTGAGCGATGCCTAATAAATTCCACTCAGTTATTCCATGTCGCACCAAGCCAATTACTGTCATCTGATTTCCCCCTATCATTAACTGTTTCGTTACTATTATATTTTACAATTTATCCCTTATCGTTACTACCGTATGTACAATAAATTACTGTTCTTATTGAAAATACCATAATAAAAAAATCCCGGCACATTGGCCGGGATTTCTCGTTACACGCCCATTTTCCGGCGCGTGTTGCTAACTTTTTTCGTTTGTTGGCTTTTCAGCTTTTTCGCTTCTTTTGATGCGCCACTGCCGCCTTTGTTGTTAGCTGCTTGGTTCTTCTTCGCTTCCAATTGGCGTTTTACCGCTTCTTGCAAACTAACTTTTTTCGGCGTTTCGTTTGTTTCAGTCATGAATATCCCTCTTTTCAGTTAACAAGTTCTTGCAAGTGTTTGATGACTTCCATTATAACACAATTTGGTTATTTCACTATTTATTTTCTTTAAACCACGAGCTGACTTGCGAAAAGAATTTAGACATGGAGTTCGGATTCGACATATTTGGTACACGGGCAAGCAAGACTTCTTTCGGTGCTTTGAGCCCTTCTTTTTTCTTTTGCAGAACAAGAATGCCTTTTGCGTGTGCGGAATTTTTAAACAATGTATCCGGCAACTCCATCACCGACTGGATATATGCGGTCTTTTTCAAAAATGCATGAAGTTCAGCTGCTTGTGGTGATTCAAATAGCGCTTTCGGTACAACAAAGAACAAATAGCCCCCATCAACCGTATGCTTAAGCGCTTGTTCGATAAACAAATGGTGCGCATATGACATGCCTTCATCCGCTTTCAGTTCATAAGCTGCGGCTGTTTCTTCATCCGGGTAATAACCTACCGGCAAGTCAGACGCGACAGCATCCACTGGATCGATCAATAACGGTTGCAACGCATCTTGTCGGTAAAAGGTTACTGGCTGTTCCACAAGGTCCGCTGCCGAAGCGGCTAAACGAATGAGCAAATCGTCAATTTCAACGCCTGTCCCCGTAATACGGCCGTCTAAGTAATTCATAATGGTCAGCATGAGATTTCCGGTGCCGAGTGCCGGGTCCATCAAAGTGAATTTGTCTTTCTTCACAAATAGTTCAACGAGGTAGCCGACCAATAGGCCAAGGGCATCTGGCGTCATTTGATGATGAGGCTGCACATGCTCTTTCATGCCTTTCAATACAGCCAACTGAATCGCTTTACGGATATCTGCCTTACCAGCTTCAGCTGACGGTTGAATATGGCCATCAAGCCAGCTTTCCGTCGTCTCAAGCAAACTTTCAAGATAAGGGAGATCTTGTGATTTCTGATATTCAGTCGTGTGCTGATCGATAAAATTAAATACTTGTTCCATAGATGAGTTCATGTATTTCTCCATTCTCAATAAGGAAACCCACTCGGTTAAGAGTGGGTTTCAGTTTTTAAATTGTTAGGGCTTTGACTGCTTCAATCGCTTTTTCGTAATCCGGGTGATCTGTGCCTTCTGCAACATATTCCACATAAGCCACTTTATCCGTTTCATCGATAACAAAGATTGAACGCGCAAGCAAGCGCAATTCTTGCATTGTCGTACCGAATGCTTGTCCGAATTCCAAGTCACGGTGATCTGATAATGTTGTAATTGAATTGACGCCATTGATCTCCGTCCAACGTTTTTGAGCGAATGGTAAATCAGCAGAAATTGTCAATACTTCAACATTTTCGCCAAGTGAAACTGCTTCTTCGCTAAAGCGTTTTGTTTGATCAGAACAAACTCCCGTATCTAGCGACGGCACTACACTGATCAAGCGTACTTTCCCCGTTGTGTGGTGCAAGCCGATCGGGCTAAGGTCATTTCCAAGTACCGAAAAATTTGGAGCTTGTTGTCCAACTTTGATTTCATTTCCCGGTAAAGTGACCGGATTGTTCTTAAACGTAATTTGTAGCATCAAAACGCCTCCCTTTCAGTGTAACTCCATCTTACTAGAATGATCAGGCGTCTTGCAACTCAGACCGTTCGGCTGGAACTTTTTGTACCATTTTCTGCTTGCGGTAGGAGTTTTCATGAATGACCGTCGTATCTGCGACAAAATCATGCACCCCTTGTTTCAAACTTGTAAAACCGACAATCCAGTATAGCGGCAAAATGGTCGTTGAGATAAAGCGGCCGATCCATTCCCTGAACAATAATGTACCCCAAGTCAATTTGTCTTCTTTCAACGAAATGACCTGCAGCCCCAGAATCATCTTGCCGACTGTCTGGCTGAAAAACTTGGTCATTAGCACAAAATAACCGTAAAAAACCACTGCTGTAACAATTGCATATGGTGCATACCATGAAGTGGTGGAAGTGTCTGCTCCAATCAATAAAAAAACAGGTTTCACTAGGATTGAAGAAGCAGAAGCCACTACAATTAAGTCGATCAAATATGCCCAGAATCGAACCCAAAATCCTGCTGGCATATGTTCGTAAAACAACACTTCTCTATCGCTTCGTTCTTTACCTGATGTTTGTTCGATTGTGGGCGTTGTATGATTAACGTGATCCGTCATTTTCATCGCCTCCTTAATTCTCACCGTATAGGTACATCATGCGTGGTGCACTTTGTTCTGTCAGTAATTTGCCGATCATTTGGGTTTCGATATCTGCCCCGAACAGCGAATTCACTTTCACTGAAAAGAACGAGGCAAGCCCTTGCTCAGCACCGAATTCGAATACTTCTGCCCCTGTCAGGTCGTAATCTTTCTGAATAGCGGCGATAACATCTTCATCGAATCCAAAATCATCCGCCAAGTTTGCTTCTACAGCTTGACGCCCGTTCATGATGCGGCCATCAGCCACTTGCTTCACTTGTGCTTCCGTCATTTCACGGCCATCTTCAATAACATCTACGAACGTCTCGTAAGAATCATTCAACATTTCTTGTAAAATCGCTTCTTCTTCTGGTGTCATTTCACGCGTTGGGCTCATGATGTCTTTGTAAGGGCCTGATTTAATGGTCACAAATTCGACGCCATAACGCTCAGCTAATTTCCCGTAATTGACGCTTTGCATAATTACCCCTAATGAACCTGTTATCGTTTCAGCGTTCACAAAAATCTTATCGGCTGGCGCTGAAATGTAATAGCCTCCGGATGCGGCAACCGCGCCCATTGACACATAAATCGGCTTGTCGGTGCCTTCTTGGATTTCTTTGATCTTGTCGTAAATTTCGGCAGATTCAACGACTCCGCCGCCAGGAGAATTCACTTTCAAGACTACGGCTTTAATCGTATCGTCTTCTTTGACTCTTTCCAATTGAGTCATAAACGATTCATGATTATAGCCAACTGCTCCGAAAAGCGACGCTGCTTCTCCAGTATCCTGGATCACACCATTTACATCTAAGACCGCAATTCGCTTAGCCGGATTGCCGCTCTCAATTACGTTTTCAGAAAATCCAGTTTCTGCTGCCCCCATTATTTCATCAAATCCAGTGCCTACACTTGTTTGAAAAAGGGCGAATGCCGCATTGATGACAATCGAAATCCCTAGTAAAGCAACTGCCGCAACAATTGCTATCCATCTTTTCGTATTCATGATTCTTCATTCCTTCCTTTTAATGTTTCTTCTATTATACGTTCGAACAACTACGAATGTTTCATGATAATGTGGCAACTTAGACTCAATGCTGTGAATTCAAACGAGCTCTTCGGACATTTCGTGCTTCCATCATCTTCGAAGCCGTAAAAATTGCCAGCGCTACCCAGACAAACGAGAATGATATTAAATTAATGCGATTGAACTCTTCACCATACACCAATACACCAAGAAGCAACATGAGTGTAGGGGCTATATATTGAAGAAAACCAACCATATAAAGTGGGATCAACGGTGCTCCAGTTGCAAATAAGAAAAGCGGCAATGCTGTGGCTGCTCCGCTGATGATGAGAAGAATGTCCGTTGTAGAACCGCTATGGAGAAACGATGCTTCTCCGATTTGAAACAAATAAACATAATAAGCAAGCGCAGCAGGCAAGACAAATAAAGTTTCGAGCGCGAGTCCGCGTAAAGCGTGCAACTTAATCGTCTTTTTGATCAACCCATAAAACGCAAAGCTGAACGCCATACCGAATGCCAACCACGGTAAGCTGCCATAGGATATAGTCAAAATCGTAACGCCGATTGCCGCTAAAACAAACGCAAATTTCACTGCTGGCGCTAATTTTTCTTTCAAGAAAATCACACCGAGCAGCATCGACACAAGCGGATTGATATAATAACCCATGCTCGTTTCGACAATTCGATCATTGGTTACAGCGAATATGTACAAAAACCAGTTTAACGTGATCAAATAAGACGCGAGCATCAATGTGAAAAACTTTTTCTTTGATTTCCATAAACTTTTCAAATCACTGAGCAGCATTTTCCGCCCTTGAAGTAAAAAGATGAATGCTACGGTTAGAATCAGCGACCAAACAATACGTGACGCCAAAATTTCATCACTTGAAACATGGTCCAATAGCTTCCAATAAATCGGCAGAAAGCCCCAAATCGTATAAGTCAACATTGTATAAAGGATTCCTTTTTTCTCATCTGCCATCATTGAAAATTCACCAGGCTTTCTTTTATTTTGCTACTCGAAATATCAGCCTAATTATATGCCTCTCCATTGGCAAAGTAAACAAAAGAAAAACAGCCGACTAGCTCGGCTGTTTTCCATCCTTCTTATTTGATTAATTCTTTTTGGCGCAATTCAACTCGTCGGATTTTACCGGAAGCTGTTTTTGGGAGTTCAGATAAGAACTCGATCGCACGTGGGTATTTATAAGGAGCTGTCAGCTCTTTTACATGATTTTGAAGTTTTTTGACGAGCTCATCAGACGCTTCTTCACCTTCGACTAACACCACGAATGCTTTTACGATGGTGCCGCGTATTTCATCCGGTGCACCGACAACAGCACATTCTTGTACCGCTGGGTGCTTAACAAGTGCGTCTTCCACTTCGAACGGCCCGATTGTATACCCAGAAGAGATGATGATGTCATCACCACGGCCTTCAAACCAGAAATAACCGTCATCGTCTTTTGAAGCCTTATCACCCGTTACATAATATTCGCCGCGGAACTGCATCTTTGTGCGTTCATCGTCTTTGAAATAACCTTTGAACAAAGCAGGTGTATCGATATGGACAGCAATATCGCCGACTTCTCCGGCCTCAGCTGGTTCACCGAATTCATTGATGATTTCCACGTGATTTCCTGGCGTCGGTTTGCCCATCGACCCAATGCGTGACTCCATTCCTTTCATCACGCCCACTAGCAAGGTATTTTCAGTCTGACCATAGCCGTCGCGAACCTCCAGATTAAAGTGGTTTTTAAAAACGTTGATCACTTCAGCATTTAATGGTTCACCCGCTGAAACTGCGCTATGCAATGAGGATAAATCGAATGTTGCCAAATTTTTCTGTTTCGCCATTAAGCGGTATTCGGTCGGTGTGCAACAAAGAACGTTTATTTTGCGGCGTTCCAGAATTTGCATATAGACTTCGGCATCGAATTTACCGTTATACACATACCCAGTCGCACCGCTTCCAAGCGTAGCCAAGAACGGGCTCCAAATCCATTTTTGCCAACCTGGACTAGCCGTTGCCCATACTAAATCGCCTTCCTTTGCCCCCAACCAATGTTCTGCTGATGTTCTTAAGTGAGCATAAGCCCATCCATGACTATGTACAGCACCTTTCGGGTTGCCGGTCGTTCCAGAAGTATAGGATAAGAATGCCATGTCACTATTCTTCGTATCAGGTGCCGTGTAATCAGCGGAAGCGCTTTCCATTTCTTCCGTCAAGGAAATCCATGTCTTGTCTGATTTGCCAATGACGAATTTAACAACACGGTCCATTTCTTTCACTTCTGCAAATTGATCCATGAATGGCTCATAAGCAATGACCGCTTTTGCGTCACTATGATTCAAGCGGTACGAAATGTCTTTAGCACGCAACATTTCTGAACTTGGTATAACTACCAACCCTGCTTTTAATGCCCCAATATATGCAACGTATGCCTCGATCAAACGCGGCACCATAACCAACACGATATCCCCTTTTTTCAATCCTGCTTTTTCATAGCTGTTTGCCGCTTTATTAGCGCGATCCATCAATTCGTCATATGTAAGTTCCTGCGTTTCCCCTTTATCGTTCTCCCAAATAATAGCCATCTTGCCATCGCCTGTCGCGAATCTCTCGATTTCCTCCGTCAGATTATAAGATTCAGGTGCTACGAGCTGATTTCGTTCCATACTATTAATTCCCCCTTGGCATTTTGTAAATACTACTATTTAAGTATAACGTAAATTCCCAGTATTCAAAATACTTAAATAAAAAACAGATCACCTTATCGGTAATCTGTTTCAGCTTGTAGACAAAGTCTTATTAAAATGAATAACGGTGTATAACATCCAAGCGACCTGGCCACTTCGCTTTCCGTGGGCTCAGCTTCAGCCTCCTCGTCACTATCGTGACTGCGGGGTCTTCAGCTTTCGCTGGTCCCGCAGGAGTCTTCGTGGCCAGACCGCTTGAAGGATACAAGCTTTTATCAAAGTGAGCTATCTCGGTCTACCTTCTATAAACAATAACTCAAATAATTCTTTTCACTACACAAGTATCCGGAACACCAAAGTGGTGAAGGACAAAAATATATGCCCCCAGTCTTTGTCTCTGCACCGCTATGCTAGCTTCGGGACATGAAAAACCGTTGCCTCGCTTCGCTTTCTTCGTCAGAGGAAAACATGCGCTATGTGTGCAAAATCCTATTTTTCTGCGGAACAGTGCTTAATTTTTTTGTTTACAAACTTAAACAGATCACCTTATCGGTAATCTGTTTCTAAAATTTATATTCCAAATCTATTTTTCTAAATCAAGTTTATAACAAATCATCAAAAGCGGCTTTTTTCGGTCGTGGAAATTTAATGATTTCTCTATTTTCAACCGCATCTTGAATCAGCCCGTCAAAGGACACGAATTTTTCGTAATACTCGACTTTCTCGAGCTTCGGTTTGGTTTTCGGGTTGGCCGATGTAAAAATTGTGCAGCAATCTTCATACGGTCGTATGGAAATGTCGTATGTGTCAATTTGCTGAGCTGTTTCAATAATATCCAGCTTGTCCACTGCAATTAATGGTCGCAATACCGGGGTGTTGGTTACAGCGTTAATGGCTGCTAGTGATTCAAGAGTCTGGCTTGCAACTTGCCCTAAGCTTTCGCCCGTTATGATGGCTTGGCATCCTGTCTCTTCTCTTACTTGATCGGCAAGGCGCATCATCATCCGGCGCGTGGATGTCATTGTGATGTTGTCTGGCACTTGTTTATGAACTTCTTGTTGAAGAGCCGTAAATGGAATGACATGCAATCTAATCGATGAACCGAACTGGCTTAATTTTTCTGCCAGATCAAACACTTTTTGTTTAGCTCGCTCATTTGTATATGGCGGACTGAAGAAATGGATCAATTCCAGTCGGACTCCGCGCTTCAGCATATGGTAGCCTGCTACAGGGCTGTCGATGCCTCCTGATAACAATAGCAATGCTTTGCCGGACGCTCCGACCGGTAAGCCGCCCGCTCCGGTAATGGTCTCCGCCATCATAAATACCCCTTCAGCCCGAACTTCGATTTTCAACTCGATTTCCGGATTTTTCATTTGCACAGTGAGTCCTGGAAAATTGCGCAATACATGAGAGCCGATCGTTTGGACGATTTCAGGTTTTTCATGTGGAAATGCTTTGTAAGGACGCTTGACCGATACTTTAAAGCTTTTACCGGCATGGGACGTTTTTTCCATTACTGTCATAGCCGCTTCTTGCATCGCTTCAAGATTCAATTCACATTGCGTCACCGGACTATACGATTGAATGCCAAATACTTTTTGCAACCGGGTCAGAACTTGTTCAATTTCCGCTTCGCTATCCGAATAGATAAACATCCGATCGCGTTCTGCTTTGACGCGCACACCTTGAAGATCTGAAAATGTTTGTCTGACGTTGTCGCGCAAACGACCGATAAATGAACTTCTGTTTTTTCCTTTAGTGGACAACTCGCCGTAACGGACGAGTATTTGATTGGTTTTCATATGGGTTAGGCTCCTTTAATAATCGCGTAAACATGTGCAAACGCTTTTTGAAAAGATATGATATCTTCGGTTGTTGTAAATGCGCCAAAGCTAATACGAATGACGCCGTCTTTAAATTCTCTCGGCAAGCCAACTCCATCAATTACATGGCTGGCTGATGTGCTTTTCGAGGAGCAAGCGCTCGACGTTGAAACGATAACGGATTGCTCCTGCAAACCGGATACGAAAACTTCGCCTTTTATCCCCTTAATCGCGATTGCTAAAATATGCGGGGCTGCCCCTTCCGGACTAACAACTCTTACACCATTGAAGTCAGCCAGAAAGTTGCGTAATTGCTTGTTCCAATTAGCAAATTCCGGTCGAATTTCAGCGAGCCGCAATGCTTTTGCCAAAGCCACTGCATCCGCCACAGATACCGTGCCGCTCCGTAAGCCGGATTCATGGCCGCCGCCGTGTTGAACTGGTGCAAGCTCGACGCCTTTGTTATAAGCTAATACTCCACTGCCTTTTAGGCCGTGAATCTTATGCCCCGAAACGGTCAACAAGTCAGGCATATAATGCGGATCCATTGCTACTTTCCCCACACTTTGAACGCCGTCGCAATGCAATAAAGTCCGAGTGCCCATCAAAAGCTTTTTCACTTCCGCTATCGGGTGGATCGCGCCGATTTCGTTATTGACGTGCATAAGACTAACCAATACTGTATCTTCTCTTATCGCTTTTTTTAACTCCATTAAATCGATTTCACCTTTGCGGCCGACCGGCAAGCGCGTAATTTCAAATCCGCGCTTTTCTAACGCCTCCATTGTCTTAAGGACAGAAGAATGTTCTGAAACTGCTGTGATCAAATGCATGCCGCGTGTTTTAGCAGCCTCAGCAATGCCTTGAAGCGCTAGGTTATTGGCTTCAGTGCCTCCAGAGGTGAAAATGATCCTGTCCATTCCCAGTAAGTCGGCAATTTGTGTGCGCGCTTTTTCAAGCAAGTCTTCCGCCTGATTCCCCATCATATGAATCGAAGCTGGATTGGCGTAGTATTGTTCATTCACTTTTATGAAAGTGTCCAAAACCTCTTTTTTCGGTTTTGTTGTTGCACTATTGTCTAGGTAGATCATGTATAGCCCTCCGAAAAGAAAACCACCAGCGGATTGGCTGGTGGTTTTCTCATTTTTTATACGCGCCAAGCATCTTCTTTGACCAATACTTCGATTCGTTTCATCGACCCTTGCTCAAAGTTTTCCACTGCTGTAGCCGCTTCTTCCAGCGCTTTTGAATAACGGAGCTGTCGGAAAGATTCTTCCGCTTCCATCAGCTTCGCGTTCATCTGCGGATTCGTTTTTCTGTAACGGTTACCGTACTGGATAATGCGTTCGATCAAAAGAACATTTTCGACCATTTCGACCGCTTTTTCTTCCACTTCGTTGATGCAAATCTCGGCTTTCGTCAAGTAATTATCAACTAACTTCATGTTTAGCGGCACTTCCTGCAAACCTTGCATAGCAACGAACAAATGCTCTTCCGCTTCTTCAAGGCGTACATCCATTTCTTCCGGAATGCCTGGTGTGTTCGCTTTGTGAAGCATCCGGTCCGTTTCTTGTAACTGACGTTTCAAATGCTCCATTTTTTTGCGGGCTTCGTGTTCATCAATACGCAAATTTTTCAACGATTCGGCCAAGCTGCTTTGAGCGATGTCGATTTCAGCAAGCTCTGTCCGGATATTGACTAATTCTTCTTGCAGGCTTGAATACGCTGCTTGTTCTTCTTCCGTACGTGAATGAAGAAGATCGAACCGTTGTTCGAGTTCTTCTAATTTATTGAGGCAAGCACGCGGAATCGCTGCGTCGCTTTCGGATATTTTGTAACTTTGCTGAACGACCGCGCATTCATCGTACGTATCGCGAGCATTGCTTGTCACGGCATCCAATTGCGCACCCGTCTCAGCTTTGTATTGATCGACGAAATGTTTCGCTTCGACTTCTTTTTCCAGCAGCTCATAAAATGAATCAATGCGGTCTTTGATCGCTTCTGCTTTTACAGTCGTTTCAGCGATTCTCAATTCTGCAATTTCTTCTTTCATGACAACTAGTTCCTGTTCCATCTCATTCAATTGTTTCGAAAGTTCCAAGTGGTTCAAATAATACGATTGGGACTCCATTTCGCGTTGACCACTACGCAACTCCTGGATGGAAGCAGGTATTTTCGATTGCACATCAGCAAGCAGCGGCGGAATTCCTTCGATAAGCGAGAAGACATATACGCCTTCGTCTGCCAGACCCATTACTGTTTCACGGGCTTCCAGGTAATTTCCTTCTGCAGTCAATTTATCGTATTCACTGAATAATGGCGTGAACGACTCCAACTTTTTCTCAAGTTGACCAGCTGCAGCCCCATAAGAATGCTGGTGTGCCAACAACGTTTTACGTGCCTGGCGATATTGGTCTTTCATCAAGTCCATTTCGCTGCGATTCTTTTCTTCACTACCGATCAAATCGCTCAATTCCGCAAGAATCTCATTCATTTGCTCGTCCACTTTTTCAATGCGGACTTCGATATCGCGTTCGATTGAAGTCGCTTTTCCGAAATTGAACCGGTCAATCGCATCTTCAGCATCAAATAACGCTGCATCGATTTTCGGTATATGTACGTCCATGATTTCAGTCCAGACAGCACGCCAGCGTTCAAACATTTCTTCCGTCTGGCCATTCATGTTCAATTGTTTCACCTTAGTCAGTTCTTCAAGTATCGGTTTGTTTTGTATTTGCAGTTTTAACTGTTCCAAGCGTTCAATTTCCGCGTTGTGCTTCTTTCGAAACATAAATCCGACGATAATTACCGCTATTAGAATGATGACCGCAATGATGATATAATTCATCATAAGCCAAATAGCCCCCTGTTCCAAAATCCATTACTTTCTCTATCTAAATGCATTTCATGATTCTATCATTTTAACATGTATTCTCTTGTTTTGTTTGCGAAATTAGAAGAAATGAAAAAATATTTTTATTCTTTGTAGAAAGTTGGTTTTCCCCATGAAAAGAGATGGACATATTCATACCCCATTTTGCCCGCACGGCACTGCTGATGCACTAGAATCCTATATTGAAAAAGCGATAACATCAGGGTTTCTAGACATTTCATTCACCGAACATGCTCCCCTCCCCCCTTCTTTTACAGATACGACACCTATGCAAGATAGCGGGATGAGCTTTGAGGCATTATACCGTTATCTTGACGCTGTAGACGCAGTAAAAGATGCATATAAAAATGATATCAGGATTCGAACCGGGTTGGAAATTGATTATATTGAGGGATTTGAAGAGGAGACGCGAGATTTTCTTGATCACATCGGACCTCGCCTAGACGACTCCATCTTGTCAGTTCATTTCATCAAAACCGCCTCCGGCTATTTTTGTCTGGATTATTCCTCTGACGTTTTTATGGAGCTTGCTGCTGCGCTTGGATCTGTAGAAGCAGCCTATGCACGCTATTATGAAACTGTCGAAGCGTCGATTGCCGCTGATCTTGGAGCATTCAAACCGAAACGCATCGGTCATCCGACGTTGACACATAAATTCCAGTTAGCACATGGCCACAAAATTGACGATGATAAATCCATAAAAAAAATAATCGATCTGATCGCAGAAGCGGGCGCCGAGTTGGACGTCAACAGTGCCGGCTATGTCAAACCAGATTGTCTTGAACCTTACCCACCGAAAAAATGGATCGTGTACGCAGAGTCGCTCGGCATCCCACTTGTATACGGATCAGATGCACACAGTGTCAAAGGCTTGCATCAAGGCTATGACAAAATCTATAATGGGTAAATCCACAAACGAAACGAGGGTCATTCATGTTCACTCAAACAACTTATAGCGGCACGCGTGCTAGCCAATACGCGATGCTCGGAAAACAACTCGATGCCTTATTAGAAGGCGAATCGAATGCCATTGCCAATTTAAGCAATGCTTCCGCATTATTAAACCAATTTTTAGATCAGGTCAATTGGGTCGGCTTCTATTTGATGGAAGAAGGCGAACTTGTGCTTGGTCCATTCCAAGGCTTGCCAGCATGTGTACGTATTCCAGTTGGCCGCGGTGTATGCGGGACAGCTGTTGCTGAAAAGAAAACAATGCTAGTTGAAGATGTTCATGCTTTCCCTGGACATATCGCCTGCGATGGTGCGACCCGATCGGAAATCGTTATCCCGTTGATCAAAAACGGCGAAGTGATTGGCGTATTAGATATCGACAGCCCGGAACTGAGCCGCTTTACTGCCGATGACCAATCAGG
>JBFEIJ010000056.1:0-18360 GCA_041553775.1 Planococcus sp. (in: firmicutes) | reverse complement strand
CGCTGAAGAGGCCAACGACTGTACAAGCTCCGTTCGACGGCGTTGTAAAAGCGATCCACGTGAACGCGGGTGACGGTATTTCAACGGGAGACTTGCTGCTTGAAATGGAAAAAGCTTAATTAAATTAATAGGAAGCAATAAAAAGCGGCGTCGCTATCCACAAATAGGTGGATGGCGACGCCGCTTTTAGTTTTTACGACTTTTTGACTCTGCTGCGCGATACTAGCAGCACCATGTAACAAAGAAGTCCGAACAACATTGAAATCAATAACGAGTGAAGAAGAGCGACAGCTAAGTTTAATTTTGTCAGCACAACGAGCATGCCGGTTGTCGCCTGCAGTAAAACGATTGTAAAAGCTGTAATCCAGCCCCAATAAATGACGCGTTGATCTTTATAATGTTTGAATGCATGCCAAGCGATATAGCCGAGCCAAAGTACAATCAAACCGGCTGCTGTTCGATGGCCCATTTGGACCCATTCATACATATTGCTTGGAAGAGCAAATTGATCGTTGCGGCATAATGGCCAATCAGAGCAGATGAGGCTCGCATCCGTATGACGCACAAGTGCGCCGGTATAAACTACGATGTAAGAATACAACGTGACGCCGATCGTATGGAACTTCAGTTTATTGCCAATCATTACCCGGTCCGCATCAAACTTACGGTCGACTTCAAATATGAGCAAGGTCAGCAATAAGACAGAGGCGAATGACAAGAGGGAAATGCCGAAATGCAGCGCCAAGATGAAATCGCCTTGGCCCCATAAAACTTGGGCGGCTCCAATCAAGGCTTGTAAAATCAGAAAGAAAACTGCCATGACTGCCAGAAACTTCGTTTCGCGAATATGGCCGTATTTAACCCAAGACCAGACGCCAAGCACCAAGATTAAAATTCCGACCGCGCCGGTCACGAGGCGATGGGAAAATTCGATGAGAACTTCCGCTGTAATGTCATCTGGGATCAGTTCACCATTGCAACTGGGCCAAGAACGTCCGCAGCCCATGCCGCTGTCAGTTTTTGTGACGAGCGCGCCGCCGAGCAAAATGAGCAGCATGCCAATTGTTGCCGCCACTGCAAACCATTTTATATATTTACTTTGATGCAAAGATGCCACCTACTTTTTTCTATAGAAAACTTTTATAATATGTCCGTTGCCTGCATACTCGATAATAGCGAAAGTTAGGGGAAAACACAACGGAAAATGAGCAATAGCGGAAACTTTCAAGATTTGGACATAATAACTCAGTCCTTCACAAACTGTTCAAAAACTAATCTTTTTCTATCTTAAAATAACGTGAAGACTCATGTATGATAAGAAGAGCGTATTTCTGAGGCAAATTACATGAAAATCATCGCTTTTATCGGGAAATTTCAGTTATCTGTAGAAAACAGACTGAAATTTAGATATAGTTATGGTTAGCGGAATATGCTTACAACTTTGAAAGGAGGGGTTTATATGTCAAACGGCCGCTCTATGTCTGCAGAAGCCCATCAGACAGCTGAAACGACTACATTCATGAAAGATTTTCTCGCTTTGATAAAAATCGGAATCGTAAATTCGAATTTAATAACCGTTTTTACCGGATTGTGGTTGGCTTTTCAGTTTTCCGACAGGCATTTTCTGCAAGAGTTGGACATTCTCGTTTATACGCTGGTCGGTTCAGCATTAATTATTGCTGGTTCTGCTGCAATGAACAATTACATTGACACAGATATCGATCCATTGATGGCGAGCAAAAGGTCGCGTCCGACTGTAACAGGGAGATTCAAGCCGTCTGCTGTATTAGCACTCGCTTCATCTTTCATCGTTCTAGGCGAAATATTTCTGTTCTCTGCTTCTGTATCAGCCGGAGTTTTAGGAATTGCAGGAATTTTGGCGTACGTCGTCCTTTATACGATGTGGTCAAAGAGAAGACATGTCAGCAACACAATAGTGGGGAGCATTTCAGGAGCCATCCCGCCGCTTATCGGTTGGGCTGCAGTTGAACCGGCTCTCGGCATGGGCGCATGGGCGTTATTTTTAATCATGTTCGTATGGCAGCCGCCGCATTTTTATGCGTTGGCTATGAAGCGCACAGAAGAATACCGCGCAGCGGGCATTCCGATGCTGCCAGTCATTAAAGGCTTCCATCGCACTAAAAAATCCATGCTTGCATGGGTATTGCTGCTGTTCCCTTTGCCATTCTTGTTAATGGATCTCGGAATAAGCTTTATCATCTTAGCGACATTATTGAATCTCGGATGGCTGGCACTTGCCATAAAAGGTTTCAAAGTGAAAGATGATTTGAAATGGGCGAAAACGATGTTCATCTATTCGTTGAACTATATGACCATCCTATTTGTATCGATGATCATCTTTGCTGTTTTCGTCTAGTTCCAGCATTTCAAACAAATTCATTTAATTGAGAGAGGGGTATGAAAAGCTATGAAACAAGGGCTCAAAAATTGGCGTCTTTTCGCTTTATTGACAGCTTTGCTCGTCTTTCTGTCAGGATGTGGACGTGAAGAAATCTCCACATTAATACCTGCTGGCGCAGTAGCGAAAGATCAATTCAATATGTTGATCCTTTCATCAGCTGTTATGGCGTTTGTCATTCTAGTCGTAACAATCATCTATGTCTTGGCAATCGTTAAATTCCGCCGCTCTAAAATCGGCGAAGACGTGATTCCTGAGCAAGTTGAAGGAAGCGCGAAACTTGAATTCTTATGGACAGCGATTCCAATCGTATTGATTTTAATCATTGCTGTTCCAACAGTCTATTCGACTTTCGAACTTGCAGATACGTCTGATATGGACGTAAAAGCAGAAGACGGAAGCATGACCAACTTGACTGTAAATGTAAACGCTAAATTGTACTGGTGGGAATTTGAATACCCAGAACAAGGCATCGTGACTTCACAGGAATTAGTCGTACCAACTGGAGAGAAAGTTTACTTCAACCTGCTTGCTGCAGATGTAAAACACTCTTTCTGGATTCCTTCGATCGGCGGTAAATTGGACGCTAACCCTGAAAACGTCAACACATTTTACTTAACGTTCGATAAAGAGTCTTCAGAACTTGAAGACGGCGTATTCTACGGCAAATGTGCTGAGCTTTGCGGCCCTTCACATGCATTAATGGACTTTAAAGTTAAATCATTAAGCCCTGAAGACTTTGATACATGGGTAGCTGCTATGCAAGAGGATGTAACTCCTGCTGAAGGCGCTCTTGCACAAGAAGGCGAACAACTTTTCGGAGCTGATGGCGCTGGCTGTATCGCTTGCCACGCAACTTCTGGGGTCGGCACTGGCGGAAAAGCCGGTCCTAACTTAGCAACATTCGGCGACCGCAACCGCGTAGCTGGTATTTTAGAACATAATGAAGAAGAAGTGAAAAACTGGATTTCAAATCCACAAAAATATAAGCCAGGCAATTTGATGCCTAGTCCGAAAGAGTTAAACGGCGGCAAAGAATTCACAGAGCAAGAGCTTGATGCACTTGCTGCATATTTGATGAGCTTGTCAGTTGAAAAGTAACACATTCGGAGCTTAAAAAAGGGAGGTATACATTGTGAGTTCTATTGCTCAGAAAAAGGGCTTCGGTGCTACCATTTGGGATTATTTAACAACGGTAGACCATAAGAAAATCGCGATTCTGTATTTTATCTCCGGGGGATTATTCTTCGTAATCGGTGGTATCGAAGCGATGATGATCCGTATCCAGTTGATGAAAGCCGGAAATGATTTCTTAAGCGCCGGATTATACAATGAAATAATTACAATGCATGGTACGACCATGATTTTCTTGGCTTCGATGCCATTATTGCTTGCGTTCATGAATGCCGTTATGCCTTTGCAAATCGGTGCGCGTGACGTAGCATTCCCGTTTTTGAACTCACTTGGTTTTTGGTTGTTCTTCTTTGGAGGAATTTTCCTGAACCTTTCATGGTTCTTAGGTGGAGCACCTGATGCTGGTTGGACAAACTACGCATCACTTGCGATGGCTTCAGAAGGTCACGGTATTGATTTTTACACATTAGGTTTGACGATTTCTGGTTTCGGTACGCTGATTGCCGGGATTAACTTCCTAGTAACAATTATCAATATGCGTGCTCCTGGTATGACGTATATGAGAATGCCGCTATTCACGTGGACGACATTTGTCGCTTCTGCTTTGATCTTATTGGCATTCCCACCATTAACTATCGGTTTATTCTTTATGGTATTCGACCGCCTATTCGGCGCTAATTTCTTCGATGTAGCAATGGGAGGAAACACGATCATCTGGGAACATTTATTCTGGATTTTTGGTCACCCGGAAGTATACATCTTGATCTTGCCGGCGTTCGGTATCTTCTCTGAAATCTTTGCAATCTTCTCGCGTAAACGCCTTTTCGGTTACACGGCATTGGTATTCGCGACGATTCTTATCGGTTTCTACGGCTTCATGGTATGGGCTCACCATATGTTCACAGTTGGTCTTGGGCCGACAGCAAACGCTGTTTTCGCTTTAGCGACAATGATCATTGCTGTACCAACAGGCGTTAAAATCTTTAACTGGCTGCTTACGATTTGGGGAGGAAATGTTAGCTTCACGACACCGATGTTGTATGCTGTCGCGTTCATTCCTTCATTCGTAGCAGGTGGGGTAACAGGCGTAATGCAAGCAATGGCGCCACTTGATTACCAATTGCACGATTCTTACTTTATCGTAGCTCACTTCCATTACGTTATCGTCGGTGGTGTTGTTCTTGCACTTCTAGCAGGTACGCATTTATACTGGCCGAAAATGTTCGGAACGATGTTAAGCGAAAAATTAGGAAAAATCACATTCTGGTTCTTCTTGATCGGGTTCCATTTAACATTCTTTATCCAGCACTTCCTTGGTCTTATGGGTATGCCACGTCGTGTTTACACGTTCGGAGCGAACCAAGGCTGGGATACGTATAACATGATCAGTTCATTCGGAGCTTTGTTCATGGCAATTGGTGTAATCGTATTATTGATCAACGTTGTGTTGACAATTGTTAAAAACGAGCGTATCGGCAACGATCCTTGGGGCGATGGCCGTACGTTGGAATGGGCGATCCCATCTCCACCACCGTTTTACAATTTCCCACAAACTCCATTAGTACGTGGTTTGGATTCGTACTGGATTGAGAAAATGGAAGGCAATAAAGAAGGAATGGTTTATGCTGAACCATTAGGCGATATTCACATGCCGAATGGCTCGATTATTCCACTTATCATGTCATTCGGTATGTTCGTAGCTGCTTTTGGTGCGATGTATCACATGGATGGCGATAAAGCTTGGGCGCTTCCTGTCCTAGTAATTGGTTTAGGTATTACTTTCGGTTCGATGTTAGTTCGTTCACTAAAAGACGATCTAGGTTTCTATATCACGAAAGAAGAATTATTGAGAGATGCTAAAGGGGGTAACAATAATGGATCTAAATAAAAAATATACCCCTCAAACGTGGCCGGATCATCCGGAAACGGCAACTCTCGAAGGTAAAAATAAATTTGTCGGTTTTTGGTTGCTGCTTGCTGCAGAAACTGTAACGTTCGCATCATTATTTGCTACTTACCTAGCACTTAAAGATAAAGGGCCAAGCGGAATGGAATTTTCAGCTTCCGAGCTATTTGAACTTCCTTTAGTATTTGCTATGACGATGATTCTTTTGACGTCATCGCTAACAAGTGTTTATGCCATGTACCATATGAAAAACCATAATTTCAAAGCGATGCAGGCTTGGCTTGGCATAACTGTATTCCTTGGTCTTTCATTCCTTGGTCTTGAAATTTACGAGTTTAATCATTATGTGCATATCGGCTTCGGTTATACGAATAGTGCCTTCAGTTCAGCGTTCTTTACGCTTGTTGGAACACACGGAGCACACGTTTTGTTCGGCTTAAGCTGGTTTATCGCATTGATGCTGCGCAACTCTAAACGCGGTTTGAACATGTACAATGCACCAAAATTTTATTTAGCTTCACTTTACTGGCATTTTATTGACGTAGTTTGGGTATTTATCTTTACTGTAGTCTATTTGATGGGAGTGATCGGATAATATGGCACACGACGTTCATACACCTTCAAGATCACATACTGAATACGAGTACATTCGTCGCCAGCGCTCGAAAGAAATGCGCGGCCAAGTGACGTCATTTGCGATGATGATCTTCTTGACATTGATCGCATTTACGACAGTTGCCGCAGGCTTCTCGCCTTACTTGATCGTGCCAATCATCTTATTATTGGCCGCAGTTCAAGTAGTCTTGCAGCTTTATCATTTCATGCATTTAAGCAATAAAGGACATGGCACCGTAGCATTCTTCATGTTTAGCGGCATGTTCGTAGCTTTCATCACAGTCCTTACTTTTGTAACGATTGTCTGGTGGTAAGTTTTAAACCCTTCATCTTTATTGATGAGGGGTTTTTTTCTTCTATCGAAATATTCATGGATCAGCTTCTTTTCTTAATTGTCATAGTTCGTTCATTGATATAGCAGGCTCGGAACTATATAATGGGGATACTTGAGGTAAAAGGGAGGTCTACAGGAATGCCAATCAGTATATTTGGGTTTCAGGCGTTATGGAGTCCGGTTTACTTAGGAATTCTCGTATTGATTACGATATTCTATTTTTTAACGACGATAAAATGGCGGGGCAAGTTTAAAGACAGCGAACCTCTAAAGCCAAGAGAAGCCTTCTTGTTTGTAACGGGTATGATCTTGATGTATACAATCAAAGGCTCTCCGATTGATTTATTGGGGCATATTATCTTCTCGATGCATATGGTGCAGATGGCATTATTGCTATTGCTCATCCCACCGTTATTGATCATGGGCATCCCGACTTGGATTTGGCGACCGTTTGTCAATTTGCCGATCATTAAACCGATTTTCGATTTTTTCACTAAGCCGATGTTGGCATTGATTTTGTTTGGCATGCTGTTTTCGTTTTACCACATTCCGCTTGTGTTCGATTTCGTGAAATCGGAACCGGCATTGCACACACTTGCAAATCTTATCTTATTTGTATCCGCAATCTTTTATTGGTGGCCGGTGGTCAACAATCTTGAAGGCACATACCGTTTTCATGGATTGAAAAAGCTGGCGTATTTATTTGGTCTCAGTGTTTTGATGACACCTGCTTGTGCGCTGATCATCTTTAGCGGCAATCCATTTTATGTTACTTATACGGACGGGGAAGCTTGGTTGCAGGCAATGGCGCTATGTGTGCCTACAGGGACGCTGTCGCAGCTCAATTTGTCCGGACCGGAATTGTTTTCGCCGATGTCCGCGTTGGAAGATCAACGTACTGGCGGTATTATTATGAAGGTTTTACAGGAGCTTGTTTTCACGGTCTTCTTATGGCTTGTGTTCTACGAATGGCTTCGAAATGAAAATGACAATGCGGATGAAATTACTGCAAAAGTGCTGCAGGACCGCAAAGATATGGCGATGCACAGACATAACGCTTAAAAGCTAAAGGGGATCACTCGAATGAATTTGCCGTTATTACCGACTATTAGTACATTTTTTATCGTGTTAAGCGCTGTGCTTGTAGCAATTGGCTGGTATTTGATCAGCAAACGCAGAATTGATGCGCATAAAAAAGTAATGTTGGCTGCAGGAGCATCTGCATTAACTTTTTTCATCATTTATGCTTCACGCACCGTGTTTATCGGCAATACCGCTTTTGGTGGACCTGATAATATTAAGATTTACTACACGGTATTTTTGATTTTCCATATCACGTTGGCTACAGTCGGTGGTGTTATGGGGCTAATCACAATTTGGCTTGGTTTGAAAAATCGTTTGGATAAGCACCGGAAGATGGGACCAATCACGAGCATCATCTGGTTTTCTACAGCGATTACGGGAGTTGCGGTTTATATGCTGCTTTATGTAATCTACGAAGGTGGACATACAACTTCTGTGTTTAAAGCGATATTGGGTGGATAAAAGAAAGAGCTGGAGAAAAATCAATGATTTTTCTCCAGCTCTTTTTTTGTTTAGAAATTGCATTCAAAAAAGCGCTGCTTGATCAGCCTTGATAAAAGGCTTACAAACAGCGCTTATACTATGTGGTAAATATTTTTAAATTTTGAAATCGACCTTGATCATGCCAGCTTCGCGTGCAGAGGTGAACAAAATTACGAGCAGCGGCCCGATGAAAAATCCAAGTATCCCAAAAAGCTGAAGTCCGATATACATTGCTATCAACGTCGCGAGAGGGGACAGGCCAATTTGCGTACCCATCACTTTCGGTTCAACGGTTCTGCGTATAACGAGTAAAATTAGGGCTAAAACGGCTAATTGTGTCCCTAATACTGTATTGCCGATAATTAATTGGTAGATTGCCCAAGGTGCAAGAACAATAATTGAACCGAGAATTGGGATAAAATCAACAACCCAAATGAATATCGACATAGGTAATGCGTATTCGGGAATGATAATTAATAAGCCGATCAATGAAACGACAAAAATGATGACACTCACGAGAAATTGAGCTTTTAAAAATCCGAAAATCACATGATTCAAGCGAGCAGCCATAAAGCGGACTTTCTCAGCAGTGCTGTCTTTCAATCTTTTGAACATCAATTCTCTTAAGTTCAACAATTCCAGCATAAATAAGAACAGTGCGATTAAGAAAACGATGAAACTAACGAGAAAAGAGGGAATGCCAGTCAATAAATTTGTGACCGTGTCATAATTGACAATCGTCAATAACCAATCGCGTATACCTTCTAAAAAGTTTGCTAATTCTGTTTCGAAAGAAGATACGACTTCTACAGGCATTTCCTTAGTTGAACGGAGGAAAAAGTTTTGAACCTCATTCCACATCTCAGTTAAGGTATTGGAGTATTCGGGAAACATTTTGGAATATAAAATGATTCTGCCAATCAATTGAGTGACAATCCAATATAAGAACCCGGAAACTGCTAAAACAAAAAATGTGAAGACCGCAATGACCGACGTTTTACGATGCCATTTAAATTGTTTTTGAATAAAAATGACGAGTGGTTCCAAAAAAATAGCTGTCAGTAATGCAATAATGAGCGGGATGGAAATGGGCAATATATAGACAGAAATCACAATGAGTACTGCAATAACAAGTACGGTTGTTATTATACGCTTATTGAGCCACTTAGCCACGGCAATCCTCCTAAAATGTTCTTATATTATTATAGCAATAATAGCGATTATCAAATAGCTTATTTCAGAAAATTTTCACGTTTATTTATTTTAAATCTTAGCGACTTTTAAAAATAAAAACCGCAGTTCAAGGAGAACTACGGTTTTGCATTATGCTTTAATGATGAAGCTTTCAAGGTCGGTGCGGATAGCTTTCAACACTTCAGTGCATGATTTGATCAGATGTTCAGGGAAGTGCTCGTCTTCACCATATTCAACACCATGTGGATAATAATGTTTGCCGACTACTGGCTTCATGACATGTACGATGGCATCATTTGAATCAATGTCGCCTTCTACAGCATAAGCGAATACCCGAAGGTAGAAAGTGCCTTCACGGATCATGAATTTACGATCGAAAGTTACGCGCTCGTAATCCCATTGACCTTCTTTAGTCATACCATGTCTTCTCATAATGCTGTCTAGTAAAGCAAAGTCTACTCGAATTTCCTCAAGTCCTGTATTTTCAAAATACATAGGATCTCCTCCTCAATATCATAACTGATTATACGCTTCTTTAATAATAGATTAAAATAATGCTTGTTGCAATGGCTAGATTGTGTCAGAATACAGTCGCCTGTTATAATTATGTAAATAGATTTTAGGAGATGATCGATTGAAGGACTTAATACGCATCATGATTTTTCTATCGGTTATATTGATTGTCTTCTTTTATTTCGATTCGGCTATAGAAGAAAATGAGTTGCTCGAAGCGCCAATGACGCAAGATCCCCTTCCGTCTGATGACTTAGTAGAGAATTCTTTGGAAGTTGAAAGGCCATCCGAAGGGCTTTCTACATATATTGGGGAACCTGCTGCTAAATGGCTAAACGATTATGGTACACCTTCTCGCGTCGAGCCATCTGCTTTTGGCTATGATTGGTGGGTTTATAACCAGTCGTATACGAGCTATGTGATGGTAGGCGTCAAAAAAGAAAAAATTGTTCAAGTATATGCAGCGGGAAGAGAAGCGGAAGTGGAGCCCTATACTATCGGACAAACGCTTGATGATTTATACCGTTTCACAATTGTGGATAATGAAATTACCGTTAAAACTGATGATAGTATCTTTACATTCAATATTGGACCTGAAGATATGGACAAGCGCTTGCTTATACGGTTTGAAGAGATTTATGCCCAGCTCTATATCGATAATGAAGATCGAGTACTGGAAGCAGTCAGGTTTTTGGATGCGGAAACGTTGATTAGGCATCAGCCTTACGACATGATGTTTACAGGAGAGTTGCTTCCCATCATAAAACCATCCTCCACGCAGCAATTATCGATTGATACAGCAAACGCTAAACAGATCATAGACATGACCAATGTTTACCGAGTCCACCACCAATTACCACCATTGAGTGAAAATGTGCTAGTAAATACAGTCGCACAAACTCATAGTGAAAATACAGCTAAAAAAAATTTTTCATCCGGTGATGAAGTCGAGTTGGAAAATTTGAATACGCGACTTAAAAGTGCTGGAATCGATTTTGATGAAGCTGCTGAAAATACCGCGTTTCAATATTTTGATGCAGCGGAAGCTGTCCACGGTTGGATCAACTCGGAAGATCATCGGAAAGCATTATTATCGGATCGCTTTACTGAAATCGGAGTTGGCGTGTTTGGCAAGTACTATACCCAAATTATGCTGAAGCCAGAAGAGGTCAAAAGCGTAGCGAATCATTGATTAATTGACAGCGGCAGGGACTAGAAAGAAAGAACCGGTGGCAGTAGCAATGTGTTTGCCATTGGATTCGTAAATATTGCCTTCTATGACCATCGTATGACGGCCTTGCCGAATCAAACGAGCTTCAGCAGTAATTTCGCTTTCGGTCGCCACAGCTAAATAATGGATGGTTAATGTTGTTGTCACAGCGGCCATTCCTTCGCTGCATTTGCTGTTAGCGAGGGTGCCCATTGCCGTATCGAGCAGAACAGCCAATATGCCGCCATGTGGGATAGCAATGTTATTGTGGATAAAAGCGGTATTCGGTATAGAGACGACACTGTTTTCGTCAGTCGTTTCCCGTTGCATGTTCAAACTTGCACTTAAATAGGTATTGAATCCACCTTGCTGTTTTTTTTCGAAATTTCGGAGAAAATCCGAAAGAATGTCCAAGTCTGCTGAGGAGCTATTGTCCAATATTTCTTGAAATTGCCGTCTAAGATTTTCCATATGTCATTCCTTTCGGGATGTATGAATGTGAGAGTATTTCTGCTATTATTGAATGGTAGAGGAGGAATTCAATATGTTCATGACCTATGAATGGGTACAAATTACTGACTCTGCAGAAGAGTTGAGCGAACTGATTTTACAATCGGAGCAGGCAGAAGCATACCGCCAAGCCTACCGTGATGTATATAATGATAAAAAGCTTGCAGATGAAATCCAGGCGTTTGCAAGATTGAAAGATCAATATGAAGAAGTCCAACGTTTCGGAAAATATCATCCTGAGTACAGCCGGGTGATGAAACAGATTCGCGTTGATAAACGCCGTATTGATTTGAATGAACAAGTAGCAGCGCTGCGCTTTGCGGAAAACGATTTGCAGGATTTGATGGACCAAGTCAGTTTTATCATTGGCCGTTCGGTATCAGAAGCTGTAAAAATTCCTTCGAGCAATCCTTTTTTCTCATCCGACTCGTCTTGTGGCAGTGGATGTGGAACCGGCGGCGGTTGTTCATGTTCAGCTTGATGCCAACATCATAATGATAAAAAATGTGCAGCGAAGACGCTGCACATTTTTTATTGGGTTTTATTTTCTGCTTCCTTTTTTACTTGCATCGCAAGATCAGGGCGGTTTGTAATGATGCCTTTTGCACCTGCTTCAATCAATGTCTTCATAGTTTCAGGTTGATCGATTGTCCAATAATGCACGGGGACATTCAAGTTGTCCAGAAAAGCGATAAAGCGCGGCGCATCTAAGCGGAACATCGACGATTTAACCGGAATTTGGAATACGTCAGCTTTTGGACGATATAAATGACCAAACTGGCTATTAAAGGCGGCATAAGCTTTCCTGACCTCATTTTCACCAGCACCGATGGCGACGTTGTTTTGAGCATATAAATTGAATCGATCAATTTGCTCATCATAGAAGCTGGTTACGACGACTCGTTCATGTACATCGAGGGAATCGATTAATCGCCAAAGTTTTGAAGGGATTAAACTTCCTTCGTATGTTTCTGGGGAATCTTTCATGTCAATATTAATCCACATGCTCGGGAATTTTTCCAATAATTCCTTTAATGTTATAATCGTTTCGCCTTTACCGCGATATGTGTTATTTTCTTTTTCATCTGCAAAATGATAGCCCAAGTCGAGCTTGTGCAATTCTGATAAGGTCATATCGGCGACACGGCCTGCTCCGTCTGTTGTGCGGTCCAGAAATTCGTCATGGAAAACAATGATTTCTTCGTCTTTGGTCAAGCGGATATCGATTTCAAAACCATCGACGCCAAGTTCCGCAGACTTGGTGAAAGCAGCCAGCGAATTTTCAGGAGCGATGGCACAGCCTCCTCGGTGTGCCAGCACAGCCGTTGAAGTCTGTGTAAGCACTTTTTTGCCAGGACGCACCTGGGGTGTTGTCATCGCTTTAGAGCCAGCCCAAGCAGCAGCTCCGACGGCGACAGCAACAATTCCTATATTTGTTTTTTTGCCCATGCGAATAATAGACCTCCTTGAAAAATCCAACTAACCTTATTATAACGAAACAATTGGATGAATGTCATTTTTTGACGAAAAATGGATAATGCAAACACACCTATTCCTGGAATTTCCTCAGTTGCGGCTCTTTTCTTACCTATGGTATTGTAGAAGGTAAGAAAAGAGGGATGATTATGCATGATCGCCAAGGCCTCATCGTTTATGTGCATCATTTAAAGCAAGCAAAATCATTGCGGAAATTCGGACATGTCCATTTTATTTCCCGCAAGTTGAAATATGTTGTGCTGTATATGGATCAAGATGTTATCGAAACGACCAAAACAAAATTATCGAAACTGCCTTATGTCAAGCAAGTGCTTGAATCACAACGGCCGTTCTTGAAGACCGAATACGAAAATGCAAAGCCGGATAAGGCAAAAGAATACGATTATAAAATCGGGCTGTAATTATTGCATAGGTGGTATATAGTGATTCAATCGCAAAATGGAGATTAAATGGTTGAAGAAAAACCGTTTTTCGCTATAAACAGAAGAATGCTTCACATCCATCTTGATAGGCGTATGGCCAAGAGCTTTTACGGCCTCTTCAAAAATCCCGAGCCGTTTTGAATTTTCTGGAATACCTTCCCGGCAAATATAAATCGGCATAAATCCGCCTTCTGCAGTCGGTTCAAAAGCGGCCGCTACAGATAAAGTGGACTTGCCATCTTGTTGGGCTGAAACAAACACAAATCCATGCTTGAAACGGTGGGAGTTTGTTGTGATGAGTTCGCGGAGTTCATAAATATCTCCATATCCTTCTCCTAATTCGATGAAACGCTGTATCATAAAGCCACGTCCTTTCCAAATTACATTTTAACATTAAGCACATTCTTTTCATAAGAAAAATTAATAAATAAGAGGCGATAAAATGCGTGTTGTAGCAGGATCTGTAAAAGGGATTCCGTTAAAAGCGGTTCCGGGCACTACGACTAGGCCAACAACAGATAAAGTAAAGGAATCCATTTTCAATATGATCGGTCCGTTTTTTGATGGCGGCTACGCCCTTGACCTTTTTGCAGGGAGCGGCGGGCTTGGTATTGAAGCGTTAAGCCGGGGCATCGATCGCGTAACGTTTACCGATAAAGACAAAAAAGCGGTTGAAACGATTCAGGCAAATCTTGATAAAACTAGGTTGGCCGATCAAGCAGATGTCTATAAGGCAGATGCAGAGCGGGCATTAAAGGCCATGAAAAAAAACGGTCTAAAAGCTCGATTATTGTTTCTTGATCCACCCTACCATATGGAAAAAGCATATGGTTTGATGGATAAAGCTGCAGAATTCGGCATCGTAACTGAAGATGCCATTGTGGTTTGTGAACATGATCGGGACGTGGAATTGAGTGACCGCACTCAATTCTTTGAACGATTCAAAAAAGAGCTTTACGGCAATACCGTTATTTCAATTTACCGTTTTCATGGGGAAGAGGGAGAAAAGTTTGAGTAAAATTGCAGTTGTGCCAGGAAGTTTTGATCCGATTACGATGGGTCATTTGGATATCGTCAAGCGGGCAGCCTCTATTTTTGATGAAGTCAGAGTGGTTGTCATGAATAATTCTTCGAAGAACCCGTTATTTTCAGTTGAAGAACGGATCGCGTTGATCAGTGAAGTAACGGAGTCGATTCCTAATGTCAAAGTGGATTCATTTGGGGGCTTATTGATTGATTATGCAATCGAAGTCGAAGCCAATGCCATCGTCAGAGGGTTGCGCGCTGTTTCAGACTTTGAGTATGAAATGCAAATCACTTCAATGAACAGATTTTTAAACGAAAATATTGAGACCTTGTTCATGATTTCAGGCAATCAATACTCTTTCTTGAGTTCGAGCATTGTCAAAGAAGTAGCCAAATATGGCGGCAAAATCAACGGACTTGTACCGCCTGCGGTTGAGGCGGCATTAAAGCAGAAATACCAATAAGCCACGGCATACGTGGCTTTTTGTCATTCGGTGGGCAAGGGGGAAGTGTTCAAGATGAAAAAGAAAAAATTAGCGTTTTTTGCCGTTGTAGTGGCAATCGCTGTTCTGCTGTCATCCTATCAGCTCGACGCCTATATCACACGACCGGGCGGCGCATATGATTTAGGACCATTAGTAGAAGTGGTAGGCGGAGATGAAGATGATGAAGGAACTTTAAGTCTGATGACCATCTCGCTTATGAAAGCGACGCCTGTTTTATATGCCTACGCCAAATTTCAGGACGGCTATAAAGTGATGTCAGCAGATCGAATCAGAAGCCCGCATGAGAGCGATGAGGAATACAATGTCCGTCAGCTGAAGATGATGGCGGATTCTCAAGTCAATGCGCTGCAAGTTGCATTTGACGTTGCAGAAAAACCATACGAAGTGAAAAATAACGGGGTATATGTCATGACGGTGTTAAAAGATGGAGCAGCTGATGGTATTCTTGAACCCGGCGATCGTGTAATTTCAGTGGATGGCAATAAATTCAACACCCAGGAAGAATTCATTGATTACTTAGGCGGTCAGGACGAAGGCCAGCAGGTCGAATTGATTTACGTTCGAGATGGCCGGGAAATAACGGATACCGTAAAATTGGCACCGTTGCCGACAGATCCAGACCGAATCGGAATTGGCATCGCGTTTGTGGAAAACAAGGAAATTGTCACGGATCCGAAAGTAACGATCGATTCTGAAGAAATCGGCGGTCCTTCTGCCGGCTTGATGTTCACGTTGGAGATTTTGAACCGACTACTGGATGAAGATATTACCAAAGGCCATAACATTGCTGGAACGGGTACGATGGAAAGCGATGGAACGGTAGGGCGCATCGGAGGCATTGATCAGAAAGTGATTGCTGCTGCCAACCAGGATATTGAAATCTTCTTCGCTCCGAACGATACGACTGAAGGTGCGAAACAATCGAATTATGAACTGGCGAAAGAAACTGCAGAAAAAATAGGCACCAGCATGAAAGTGGTGCCTGTGAAAAATATTGAAGAAGCCATGGGTTATTTGGAAAATCTTCAGGAGAAATAAATCGGCGGTGTTGTATATTCGCGCTTTAAATGATCAGCGCCAAGGCCGAGAAAATACATGGAACTTGCATGAATATCGATTTCCCCCATCGGGTCCGTCAAATCGGCGGCGCGACTGATGAGCGGGAGGCCGATATTCTTTTTTTGTTTGTTCAAGTAATGGCGTCCCGTTTCTGACATTCCTAACAGCCGCAAATAAGAAGGGCCGTCGGACGACCGAAGCTGTTCCCAGGTGAAACCGGTATAGATATGTGTGAGCATGCGTTGAATCCGTGTGCGGGTATAGCGCTTGGATTTCACGCGGTTGATAAAGCCTTCGAACGTAGGCTCTTTTTTTGCTGCTTCATATAGTAAATTCTCGATTCCTTCTGCCACTTCCGAATAGAGTTTTAACTTTTGCGGACCATCTTTCAACATGCTATAACGCAAGAGCGGGTAAAATTGAGTCCAACTGCCGAAAGCGCCATAATGTTGGTGAAATGCTTTAAGTGCTTCAAGGGACGGAGCGGGAAGATAATTTTCCATGCCGGCTAATGATTCTTTTTCAAAATACGCAAGCCGGATGCCAGTAGCACTGGCAATGTTGGAATCGGTATGAATCGGATCATGATAGCCTGCTGCAATGCGCTGGATCGTCAATGGAATCATAGCAGACCCGCTTTTTTTGGCAGCTTCTACATAATGGTAACCTAATATATTATTCGGTTTCGCTAAATCGGCAAAGCCTTCGCGCGATCCTTTGAGCGTGCTATAGGCTTCGTTTAATGCTTTAGGATAGCTAATGCCCGTTTGGATGGCTTCATGGATCAAATGCTCGTAAGCGTCTCTTTTTACGTCTAAGAGATCCCAACTATTCAAAAAAGGTTCGATGCCGCCTTCTTCGCTGCCGAAGCAAAAAGAATCACAACCGGCAGCATCTAATAATGCAATCGCGCCTTTTGCGAAATCAGATGCTTGTGCAGTGGCGTATACATAAGGTAATTCAAAAACGATGTCGATGCCTGAAGCTAGGGCCATCTCTGTCCGTGCCCATTTATCTGCGAATGCAGGCTCACCGCGCTGAAGAAATTGCCCGCTCATGACGGCAATGACCACATCCGCGTTCGCAGCTTTTCGCGCCTGTTGGGCATGATACAGATGACCGTTATGAAACGGGTTATATTCAACTACAATGCCTGTAGCTTTCATTTGAATCGCTCCTTTGATAGACTAAGAATACAGTTTACTGATTTCAGGTATGCCCTGACAAGATTTTATCTTGACATCCTTTTCTGTACATTATACAATAAACTTTGTTGTCTTAGAGGTGATACTTTATGAAAATCGCGATTCAACAGCTTCAGAAGCATCGCAAAGACGGAATGCCAATTGACGAAACTGTTCAACTTGATGCAGTGAAAAAGCGCAATAGCTATATTCGCGAAATTTCTACTGTACGGGTCACAGGGAAATGCACAATTGGTTCACAACAAATGACGTGCAAGCTCCATCTCGAAGGTATGTTAATATTACCTTGTGCACGAACTTGGGAAGATGTTGAATTCCCTATCGAC
This sequence comes from Planococcus sp. (in: firmicutes), assembly GCA_041553775.1. GTDB lineage: Bacteria > Bacillota > Bacilli > Bacillales_A > Planococcaceae > Planococcus. Next base: position 918 of record JBFEIJ010000056.1, on the reverse strand, counting down.
ATTGATACGGTTGAAATCTTTTCGTGGTCTGAAAAAGACCAGGGAAGCAAGGAAGATAACGTTCATTTTGTAGACGCTGAAACAATCGATCTTCAGCCGATACTTGAAGAACTCGTTTTGCTTGAGATTCCGATTCAAGTCTATAAGGAAGACGCCGACGAAGCCGTTATTAAAGGCGGTAGCAATTGGTCGTACACAACAGATGAACAAGTGGAAGCCGAGAAAGCTGAAGCACCACCAAAACCGGATCCAAGACTTGCTGATTTAGCAAAGTATTTTGATCAGTCAGATGAATAGAATCATTGTAAGGAGGTGTCACCAATGGCTGTACCAGCTAGAAGAACGTCCAAAACCGTTAAAAGAAAACGCCGTACACATTTCAAATTGTCAGTGCCGGGCATGGTAAACTGCCCAAGCTGTGGCGAATCGAAATTGGCTCACCACGTCTGCAAAGCATGTGGATCATACAAAGGGAAAGAAGTTGTAGCAAGCAAATAAACCAGTATTTGCTTCTAAAAGGCTATTGAGAGGCCATGGCTCTCGATAGCCTTTTTCTCTATCCAAAAATAAGGGGTGGCAAGATGTCTTATAAAATAGAAATGACTGAAGAGATCCTGACTTTTACAATTGATCGTCCGGATATCCGCAATGCAATCAATGCGGATGTCATGCACGGACTTGAAACTTTATTATCAAAAGTACATACAATGAACCCGCGTTTCGTCATCATCACGGCATCGGGCACTCAAGCTTTCTGTTCAGGTGGCGATTTATCGGTCTTTCATAAATTGAAAACCGAAGAACAGGCTTATCCGATGCTAAAACGGATGAGCGACATACTTTATCAAATTAAAACTTTGCCTGTACCGGTAATCGCACTTGTGAATGGCTCGGCTGTCGGCGGTGGATGTGAGATCG